>NZ_JBMDKU010000010.1:0-192973 GCF_057809855.1 Phenylobacterium sp. FG114
TGTTTATAAGAGACAGGCGTTGAAGGCCGGCGCGCGCGGGACGCCGGAGGCGCCGATCAACGACTCGAAGGGCAGCGGCGGGGTGATGCGGGTCGCTCCGTTAGGCCTGCTCTCGGCCATCGATGCCGACGCCGCCTTCCGGCTGGGCGACGGGGCCGCCGCGCTCACCCACGGCCATGCTAGCGGCCGGCTCAGCGCCGCGGCCTTCGCCAGCCTGCTGCGGGACCTGCTCGACGAGACGCCCCTGGGCGAGGCCCTCGACCGCATGGAGGCCCGCCTGGAGAGCGCGCCGGGCGGGGCGGAAGTCCTGGCCGCGGTCCGCGCCGCACGTGCGCTTGCTGCCGGCGGCGCGGCGCCTGAAACGGCGGTCCCGGCGCTGGGGCAGGGGTGGGATGGGCACGAGGCCCTGGCCATCGCGCTCTACGCCGTGCTGCGGGCGGAGGGGTTCCACGACGCGCTGCGCCTGGCCGCCAACCACGACGGCGACAGCGACACCACAGCCTCGCTGGCGGGCCAGCTCTGGGGCGTGGCTCACGGCCTGGGCGACCTGCCGCACGACTGGTCGCGACGGCTCGACGTGTTCGAGCCGGTCTGCGACATGGCGAGCCGCCTGATCGCGGCGGCGGCTCGCCCGCGCTGAGCCTGGCTTAGGTGGGCGGCGCCGTCGACGCGGTGATCTGCGCCTTGCTCATCGAGCTGACCGCGCCGCCGTCGGGGGCGACGGTGAGGGCCGAGGCGGGCAGGTTCACGTTGCGCCCGTCGACGCTGACCGCGACCGTGGTCGCCCCGTCCGGGGTGCGGATGACGCGGGCGATCGGGCCGATGGTCGAACCCTGGGTGTCCTTCACCAGCATGCCGGTCTTGTAAGGAGAGGTCGTGGCGCTGGTGTCGACTGCGGGCGGCGCGGTGGCGGGCGTCGTGGCGGGCGCGGCGCTCGATGCGGGCGGGTTCACCGTGCCCGGCGCGGCTTCGCCGGGCTTCGCGGGCGTCTGGGCCTGCGCGGCTGCGGCCAGCGCCAGGCTCAGGCCGGCGGCGAACAGCGGAATGCGCATGGGAAGTCTCCTCGTGCTTCTGGGTAGAGGAAACCGTCCCCTGCAAGCACAGGTTCCGTCTCCCTCGGCCGGAGGCAGACATGAAGAGGCCCCGGACGGGGAGCCGGGGCCTCTGTTCGCGTCGGGTTTTGTAGGGGTCCCTACGCGAGGATCGACCGCCGACGGCGCATGAGCGCGCCGAGGCCGCCGAAGCCCATGATCATCATCGCCCAGGTGGCCGGCTCGGGTACGGCGGTGAGCGGGCCAAGGCGGATCTGGCCGACGCCCACGTCGGCCGAGGTCTGGAAGCTGATGTGAGTGAACACATCGCCGTCCGTGGCCTTGAAGTTGAAGAAGCTGTTGTTGCTGAAGTCCCCGAGCGTCACGGGGCCGAGCGCGTAGGGGTTCAGGTTCTTGTCGACGTACTGGGTGAACTGCACCCCCGAGGCGTCGAAGCCCTTCAGGGTGATCGACCATTCGACCTTGTTGGGCGCGTTGATGTTGATCTCGGCGGCCTTGAAGGTGGAGCCGGGGGTCGAGATGTCGAGGAAGGTGAGCCCGCCGTCCGAGCCTGCCACCCAGACCTGGCCTCCACCGCCGTTCGAGGGCGAGATGTCTTCATTGCCGGTGACCTTGACGGTCCAGCCTTCGTTCGAGAGCCCCAGGATTTCGTTGTCGGTCCCATCGTCCGAGCCGTCGAGCAGGATGGTGTCGAGACTGCCCGGCAGGTTGCCCTGGGTGATGATGACTGCGGCGGATGCCGGGTTCGTCGCGGCCGCGAGCGCCGTGGCGGCGACAGCGGTGAGAAGCGATCTGACGTGCATTTTCAGTACCCCCAACGGCCACTTCCTGAAGCGGCGGTGACCGGGTTGATTCGTCCCCATGCGTTGGAAATGATTAATCGTGATACGTCGAATTATCAAACAACCCAGAGATGACCGTGTTCTCCCAACGAGTTGAGTCTGTGACGGCCCAGAATGGAAATTATTGAATTAAATAAGAAAATCCCGACGTGACTTCGAGTCGTCAGGCAAAAAAGAAGCCCCGGCGAGCCGGGGCTTCGTGTCACGTTGCGGTGAATGCCGTTTACGCAGTGACGGTGCGGCGGCGGCGGAGGGCCGCGCCGGCGGCGCCGAAGCCGATGATCATCATCGCCCAGGTGCTCGGCTCGGGAACGGGCGTGAGCAGGAAGGCGTCGCGGGCGGCGACGTTGAACGTCGCGCCGGTATTGGTGATCACATCGGCCGAGAACCAGAAGCCGCCCGGATAGGTCTTGCCGCCCTTGCCGTTCTTGTTGGCGATGGTCGTCTCGACCGTCGACAGGAAGCGCGGGCCCGAGCCTTCGGTCACCAACCGGCCGTCGGGGCCGAAGACCGCACCGGCGCCGGCGAAGGTCAGTGTTCCACCCGGCGCCAGGTTGGTCACGACGAAATGCAGGTCGGTCGGATCGTAGGCCGCGCCGCCCGTGGCGCCGTTACAGCAGTCGATCTTGTTCGTGTAGATGCCGAAGTTGTTGTTCTGGAACGACCCGAAGCCACCGTCGGCGAAGTCCTGCGCGCCCGTGTTGAAGACGGCCACGTCGTAGTCGCCCGTCAGGTTGAAGGTGAACGGAGCCTTGTTGTCTCCGTTGCCGGTGTTCAGGAAGCCCACCTGCGGATTGAATAGCGAGACGACCACGTCGACCTGGTTCGGCGCGATCTCGGTCAGCGTCACCTTGCCGAACGGCGAGACGGCCGTATCCGGGTCGCTGTTCTTGTACTCGAGGTACGAGATGTAGGTGGCTGCGTTGGCCGCGGCGGGCAGAGCCAGCGCGGTGATGGCCGTCAGGGCCAGCGCGAACTTGCCGAGTGAAAGCGTTTTCATAGTAATGTCTACCGTTCCCCGCGGCGGGTGGCGTCACGGGACGCCGGTTCGCCGAACTTAGTTTCGAGATATCCCGAAGTGATTGAGAAAACAAAGCGGTTCGCCTGCGGCGCGAATTCAGGCACTTTCGCTGCCGGGAGCTCTACTTTCGAGTTTGGACGCCGCGGCGCCCTCGACGAGGTGGGGTGAACGTCGTTAATATGTGGATGAGAGTCGTTCGCAATTGCATTTTCGTCGGCGAGTCGACGCAACGGGTTGATACAACTTCGAGTTTTCCAGATTGATGGAAGAATCCGCCGCGACCGAAGCCTTTTCCGCCCTCGGCAACGAGCGGCGGCTGCAGGTTTTCCGCCTGCTCGTCCAGGCGGGGCCTGACGGGATCGCCGCGGGCGAGATCGCGCGTCAGCTGGGGATGCTGCAGAACACCCTTTCGAGCAGTCTGTCGGTGCTGAGCCACGCCCGGCTGATCACATCGCGCCGTGAAGGCCGTTCGATCATCTACAGCGCCGCCTATGATCAGGTGGGGCGGCTGCTCGATTTCCTGGTCGAGGACTGCTGCGGCGGCCATCCCGTGAACTGCCCGACCTTCAATGCCCGCCAGCGGGCGGCCGCGGGCGGCGTCTGAGGCCATCCCCCAAGGGAACTCTGAATCGAAGGTTCGGTAGGCACGGGCCGTCGCCGCGCGCTACACTTCCGGAAAAGGGAGTGAGTGCATGGACCTGAAACCTGGGTCGCGCTGGAAGAGCGCGGTGTGCGACGGCGAGTTCGTGGTGGTGCGGCCGGCCAAGTCGCCGGTCAGCCTGGAATGCGGCGGCCACCCGGTGATCGCGCATGCCGAGACCCGCGCCGGCGACCTGGTCCTGTCCGACGCACACGCCGCCGGCAGCGCGGCCGGCAAGCGCTACGCCGATCCCGAGACCGGCCTCGAGGTGCTGTGCTCCAAGGCCGGCGCCGGCTCGCTCAGCATCGATGGGCGCGCCATCGGCGCGACCGAGGCCAAGAAGCTGCCGTCCTCGGACTGAACCCATGCATACGGCCCTCCTGCTCGACATGGCCGCCGACGCGGCGCCCGATCGCTTGGCGCTGGGCCGTCGGGCCGATGGCCTCACCTTCGAGGCGGCGCGGCGGCGCGCGCGGTCCGGCGCGGCCTGGCTGGCGGAACAGGGCGGCGATACCGTGGCCTTCCTCGGCCTGAACGGGCCGGCCCTGCCGCTGGCGCTGTTCGCCGCGGGCCTGTTGGGCAAGCCCTTCGCGCCGCTCAACTACCGCCTGCCCGACGCCGACCTGAACCGGCTCGTGGCGCGCACCTCGCCGTCCGTCGCGGTGGTCGACGACGACATGCTGGGCCGGCTCTCGCCCCATCCCGGTGTGACCGTCGTTCCGCGCTCCGCCTTCGAGGCCGCCAGCGCCGCCGAACCGCCCGAGGACTTGCCCTGGGCCGATCCCGATATCGCGGTCCTGCTGTTCACCAGCGGCACGACGGGCGAGCCCAAGGCCGCGATCCTGCGCCACGCCAACCTGACCAGCTACGTCATCTCGACGGTGGAGTTCCTGGGCGCGGAGGAGGGCGAGGCCGCCCTGGTCAGCGTGCCGCCCTACCACATCGCCGGGATCTCGGCCGTGCTGACCGGCGTCTATGGCGGCCGCCGCCTGGTGCACCTGGACGCCTTCACGCCCGAAGCCTGGGTCGAGGCCGCGGCGGCCGAGGAAATCACCCACGCCATGGTCGTGCCCACCATGCTGGGCCGCATCCTCGACGTTCTGGCCGAGCGGGAGGAGAGCCTGCCGGCGCTAAAGGCGTTGAGCTACGGCGGTGGGCGGATGCCGCTGCCGGTGATCCAGCGGGCGCTGGACCTGCTCCCCCACGTGGACTTCGTCAACGCCTACGGCCTGACCGAGACCAGCTCGACCATCTCGGTCCTCGGCCCCGACGACCACCGCATGGCGATCTATTCCGACGACGAGGCGGTGCAGCGCCGCCTGGGATCCGTGGGCAAGCCGCTGCCGTCGCTGGAGCTGGAGATCCGCGGGCCGGACGGCGCCGTCCTGGGCCCCAACCAGTCCGGCGAAATCTACGTGCGCGGCGAACAGGTCAGCGGCGAATATGCGGGCAAGAAGGCGATCGCCGACGACGGCTGGTTCGCCACCAACGATGGCGGGTGGATGGACGACGAGGGCTACCTCTTCGTGGAAGGCCGCCTGGACGATGTGATCGTGCGCGGCGGCGAGAACATGAGCCCGGGCGAGATCGAGGACGTCCTGCGTGCCCATCCCGCCGTCGACGACGTGGCGGTGCTCGGCGTCCCCGACGACCAGTGGGGCGAGAAGGTCGCCGCGGTGATCGTTCCCAGGGGCGAGGCGCCGTCCGCCGCCGACCTGGCCGCGTGGGTGAAGGAACGCCTGCGCTCCAGCAAGACGCCCGAGGTCTGGGCCTTCCGCGACGCGCTGCCCTACAACGACACCGGCAAGCTGCTCCGCCGCCAGCTCAAGGCCGAGATGAGCGCCCCGCCCGCCGCGGCTTGAGCCGATGACTGTGGTCGGTCACCCTTTTGCGCTCCTCACCCGTAGGGGGAGGGGGCCGTGACCAACCTCGTCCTCGCCGACCTGACGGCCCTGGGCGGCGCGGGCTTGGCGGTGACCGAGATGGGGCGCGATCCCCCGCCGCTCGCGCACACGCCGGGCGTCGTGCAGTTGGGCGTGCATCGGGACGGGCCGGTCCCCGGCGGCGCGCTCGATCCATTCGACATCCTGTTCAGCGCCGATCCCGCCGCGCCCGGCCCTTGGGTCGGTTTCGCCTGCGCGCGCCTGGACGCCGCCATCGCCGAGCTTGGCGCCGCCGTGGCCGCACAGCCGGTGGCGGCCGCAGTGGCCGCCCAGGTGTTCCGCACCACCCTGGACGTCGCGTTCGACCAGGCCCTGGTCCACGAGTCCCTGGCCTATTCGATGCTGCTGGCGTCGGACGGCTTCCGCGCCTGGCGCGCCGCCAATCCTCCGCGCGAACGGCCGGACGAGCGCGCCCCGCGAGTCCTGATCGACCCCCGGGGCAAGACGCTGGGCCTGCAGCTCAACCGCCCGGCGGCCCGCAACGCCTTCGACGCGCGGATGCGCGACGAGCTGTGCGAGGCCCTGGCCTTCGCGCTCGAGCACCCCGACGCTCCGCCGGTCCGTCTCTCGGGCGCCGGCCCCGCCTTCAGCGCCGGCGGCGACCTGGACGAGTTCGGCCGCGCCGACGATCCGGGCCAGGCGCACCTGATCCGCACGCTGCGCTCGCCGGCTCGGCTGGCGCTGGCGCTGGGCGAGCGGCTGACCGTCGAGGTGCACGGCGCCTGCGTGGGGGCTGGGATCGAGGTCCCAGCCGCCGCGGCGCGCGTCGCGGCGCGACCCGGCGCTCACTTCCGCCTGCCGGAGGTCGCCATGGGCCTGATCCCCGGCGCGGGCGGCACGGCCACGATCCCGCGCCGGGTCGGCCGCCGTCGCGCCTGCTGGATGGCCATCTCGGGCGCCGACATCGACCTCGCGACCGCGCTCGCATGGGGCCTCGTCGACGAGGTGGCGGCGTGAGCCCCATCCAGCCGGCGCTGGACCGCCTGTACGCCGACGTGGCCGACCGAACGGCCCGTGTAGGCCTGCGCGTGGACGCCTCGTCCCTGGGCGTCACCGACCGCGCCGGCCACCTGCCGCTCGCGCCACCCGGCCGGATTTCGCCCAACGGCGCCTGCCGGATGGTCCGCGCGGCGGATGGCTGGATCGCCGTGAACCTCGCCCGCGACGAGGATCGAGACCTGATCCCCGCCTGGCTGCACGGCGAGTTCGGCGAGGACGCCTGGGATCAGGTCGAGCGGCTGGCCGCCGGTCGAGGCCGCGCCGACCTGATCGCCGACGCGACGCTGCTCGGCCTTCCGGTCTCCAGCGTGGGTGAGTTGCACCTCAAACACATGCAGGCCCCCACGGCGATCGAGGGCTTCCGCCTGAGGCGTTTCGCCGGTGCGCCGCTGAAGGTGGTCGACCTCTCCGCGCTGTGGGCAGGCCCGATGTGCGGCGCGATCCTCGCGGCGATGGGCGCCGAGGTCATCAAGGTCGAGACCTCGGGCCGCCCCGATCCCACCCGCATTTCGACGCCGGACTTCTTCGGACGCCTCAACGGCGCGAAGACCGACGTCACCATTGACCTCGCCGACCCCACGCACCGCGATTGGTTGCGAGAGGAAGTGGCCACGGCGAATATCGTGATCTCGTCCTCGAGGCCGCGCGGCCTCGCCTCGCTGGGGCTCCAGCCTAAGGACATGCTGCAGCGCTCGCCGGGCGGGGTCTGGGTCGCGATCACCGGCTATGGCTGGTATGGCGCGGCCGGTGAGCGGGTGGCGTTCGGAGACGACGCGGCTGCGGCCGGCGGGCTCGTTCGCTGGATAGGTGGCGAGCCGCGCTTCCTGGGCGACGCCCTGGCGGATCCGCTGACCGGCATGGCGGCGGCGGTTGGCGCGTTGGACGCGCTGCTGGACGACGGTGGTCAGGTGGTTTGCGCCTCCCTCGCGCACATCGCCGCCGGCGCCGCGTCCATCGCCGGCCTGAGCCGCCCCGCATGAGCCTCGTCATCCGCAACGTCGAGATCGAGGGCCGGGCCGGCCTCGACGTGCGCCTGGAGGCCGGGCGCATCGCGGAGATCGGCGTTGGCCTGCGCGGCGACGATGACCTGGACGGGCAGGGCGGGGCGCTGATCCCCGGCCTTTGCGACCACCACATCCACATCCTGGGCCTGGCCGCCCGCGCCGACTCCGTGGACGTCGAGGACGTCGCCACGCCCGCCGCCTTTGCCGCTCGCATCGCCGAGGCCGTGGCGGTGCGCCCCTTGGGCGACTGGATTCGGGTGCTGGGCTACCACGAGACCCTCGCGGGCGAGCTGACCCGCGACGAGCTCGATCGCCTCGCGCCGCGCCACCGCCTGCGGGTCCAGCACCAGACGGGCTCGCTTTGGGTGCTGAACAGCCTCGCCCTGGAGGCCCTGGGCGAAGGGGACGAGCCGCCGGGCCTGGAGCGCGACGCCGGCCGCCTCTGGCGCGGCGACGCCTGGCTGCGCAGCCGGATCGGCGCCCGCCCGCCGCCGCTGGCCCCCATCGGCGCGCGCCTGGCCGCCTGCGGGATCACCGCCCTCACCGACGCCAGCGTGGGCACGGATGCATCGGCCGCGGACCTGCTGGCTCGAGCGCATCGCGCGGGCGACCTGCCCCAGCGGCTGACGCTGATGAGCGGCGGCCCGCTGACGGCCCCGGCCGACGGCGCCTTCGCGGTCGGGCCGGTCAAGGTGCTGCTGGACGACCACAGCCTGCCCGACCTCGAAGACTTCCTGGTTCGCATCGCCGCTGCCCGCCAGCAGGCTCGCCCCGTGGCGGTCCATTGCGTCACGGCCGCCGAACTGGCCCTGACCCTTGCTGCCTTCGAAACGGCGGGGGCGGTCGTCGGCGATCGCGTCGAGCATGGCGGCGTGATCCCCGCCGCAGCCATCGCGACCCTCCGGCGTCTCGGCCTGACAGTCGTCACCCAACCCGCCTTTGTCCACGAGCGGGGCGACCGCTACGCCGCCCACGTCGCGCCGCAGGACCAACCCGACCTCTATCGCCTGAGGAGCCTGGTCGCGGCGGGCGTGCCGCTGGCGGGCAGTTCGGACGCGCCCTATGCCGACCCCGACCCATGGCTGGGCATCGCTGCAGCCGTCGACCGCCGGACCGCGCGTGGCCTCGTGCTGGGCGCGGACGAGCGGCTCGACGCGGCCGACGCGCTGGGCCTCTACCTCGACGATCCCGCGGCGCCTGGGCGGCGCGCCCGCCGCGTCGAATCCGGAGCGCCCGCCGATCTCTGCCTGCTGGAAGCCCCGCGCGCCGACGTCCTCGCCTCGCCGTCGTCGGCACACGTCCGCGCCACCTTTATCGGCGGTCGCCTCGTCCACGGCTGAGCTGCGCCACCGTAGAATCCCCCTACGGGCCGTCCCGTAGGTATTCGGACGAAATGGTTAGCGGCCCTGTGGCGGGCCTAGATTTCACCTCAAGAGAGGCTCCGCGCGAGCTCAGGGAGAAATCGGATGACCGCCGCGATCGTAACCCGTGACATCACCACGCTTCCGGCCTTCGTGGCCCGGATCGCCGACTATGCCGCCGATGGGCCGGCCTATCTGCGCCTCGCGGCCGACGGCGCCATGGAGTGGGTCGCCGCGCAGTGTGACGCGACGCCGTTTGACTCGATGCGTGAGGCGACGCGCCATGCCACCCGCCTGCCGGCCAAGCTGCGCGCCTTCGGCGTGCCGCGCCGGGACTAGCGGCTACTCGCCGCCACCGGCGGCGCCCAGGCCGGCGCCGCGTGAGCCTTGTCCTTCACGAACAGGGCGGCCGCCAGGATCACCGCGCCCAAAACCAGCCATTTCATGGTTGAGCCCCACACCCATGAGTTTCATTCGTCGTTCGAGCATACGGACGCGTCGGGGCCGTGGACGCAACGACTCAGGAGCGGGGGTTTAGGGTCTCATCCAGTGATGTGGCTGCGTCGATAGGAGTTTCAACTCTTTGTGGTTGGAATGGGAGATTTTCATTCTCCTCTCCGGCGTGATCCTCGCAGTCATCGACAATGATATTCCTGCCAGCCGCCCCATGATTAGAGGCTCGTTTCACCGAGCCGGGTCGGCACACACATGTTCAAGGCCTTCACGCAGCACCCTGAGACGGTGGGCGAAAGCTATTTCGAGCACCTGCGCTCGGCGTGGGGCTTTTCCTCGACCATGGCTGTGGGCGCTTGCGCCTGCCTGCTGCACGGGCTGTTCCCGTTCGCCTTCCAGACCTCGGGCAGCCGCCGCATCCGCGAACTGCACGAGCGGATGGTCACTCACCGCACCGCCCCCAAGCCGGGGCGCAAGCCGCTTCCCGCCTGGGCGCCGGGCCTGGCGGTCGCCCTCCTGCTCACCGGCCTCGCCACCTGGGTCGCGACGGCCGTGCATCAGCCCGTGGCGCCGTTCGCCCTGGTGGCTGGGTTCCTGATCGCCGCCCCGCTGGCGGGTCGCCTCGACCTTTCCCCGGGCCTTAAGGTGGCCGAGCGGCCGCTGCTCCGCGCCGGTATCGCGCTGCTGGGCCTGCGGATCGTCCTGGGCGACATCGCCCACCTGGGCGTGACCACCCTGCTGCTGGTGCTGGGCTGCGTGGCCCTGACGCTGGCCCTGGGCTCGGGCATAGGCCGCCTGTTCGGCCTGCCCCGCGGCTTCTCGATGCTGTCGGCCAGCGCCACGGCGATCTGCGGCGCGTCGGCGGCCATGGCGGTCGCCTCGGTCCTGCCCAAGGGCGCCGAGACCGAGCGCCAGACGGGCTATGTCGTGGCCGTCGTCGCCACGCTCTCCACCCTCGCCATGCTGGCCTATCCGGCCATCGCCCACGTCGCCGGCCTGCCGCCCCAGGCCGCGGCGATCTTCCTGGGCGCCTCGATCCATGACGTGGCCCAGGTGGCCGGCGCCGGCTACTCCGTCTCGCCGGCCGTGGGCGACATGGCTGTGACCGTCAAGCTGGTCCGCGTCTCGTTGCTGGCCCTGGTGGTCACGGCGGTCGCCTTCTCGTTCGCCAGCGGCGCGCGCGGCGGGCAGGGCGAGAGCAGGGGGGTGGGCCGCGCCGTCCTGCTTCCGGGCTTCGTCATCGCCTTCTTCGCCCTCGCGGGCCTGCGCAGCACGGGCGTGGTCCCGGCCCAGGTGCTGCCTGCAGCGACCTTCGCGTCCAACCTGCTGATCGGCGCGGGCGTCGTCGCCGTGGGGGCCAAGACCTCGATCGCCGGCCTGAAGTCGATGGGCTGGCGTCCCCTGGCGGCGCTGGCCTGCCAGACCGCACTGCTGTGCGGCCTGGCGTTCGGCGCGGCGCAGCTGGTCGGCTAGCTCACCAGATCTTCACCCGCTGATCCGGCGCGACGTAGAGCTTGTCGCCCGGCTGCACGTTCCAGGCGTCGTACCAGCCCGCCACGTTCCGGATCGTGCCGTTGACCCGATAGTAGGCCGGCGAGTGCGGGTCGGTGACCACCTGCTGGCGCAGCGCCTCGTCGCGGCTCTTCTCGCGCCACACCTGCGCCCAGCCCAGGAACACGCGCTGCTCGCCGGTCAGGCCGTCGATCACCGGCGCCGGCTGGCCCTTCAGCGAGGCCCGGTAGGCGTCGAGGCCCAGGCTCAGCCCGCCGTTGTCGCCGATGTTCTCGCCCATGGTCAGGCCGCCTTGCACCTTCGCGCCCGGCAACGGCTCGAAGGCCGAGTACTGCGCGCCCAGCCGGTCGGCCTGCGCCTTGAACTTCGTGGCGTCCTCGGCGGTCCACCAGTCGCGCAGCACGCCGTCGCCGTCGCTCTTGCGGCCCTGGTCGTCGAAGCCGTGGCTGATCTCATGGCCGATCACGCCGCCGATGCCGCCGTAGTTGATGGCCGGGTCCGCGTCCGGATCGAAGAACGGCGGCTGCAGGATCGCCGCCGGGAACACGATCTCGTTGTTGGCGAAGTTGTAGTAGGCGTTGACCGTCTGTGGGGTCATGCCCCACTCGCCCTTGTCCACGGGACCGTTCAGCCGGTCGACCTGGCGCTGCCAGTCATAGGCGCCCGAGCGCAGGACGTTGCCGTAGAGGTCGTCGGCCTTGAGCGTCAGCTTCGAATAGTCCTGCCACTTGTCGGGGTAGGCGATCTTCACGGTGAACTTGCTGAGCTTCTCCAGCGCCTTGCCGCGGGTTTCCGGGCCCATCCAGGCCAGGGTCTCGATCCGGGCCTTCAGCGCGGTGCGGACGTCGCCGACCAGGGCGTCCATCTTCGCCTTCGACTCCGGCGGGAAGTAGCGGGCCACGTAGATGCGGCCGACGGACTCGCCGATGCTGTTGTCCATGAAGGCGGCGGCCCGCTTCCAGCGCGCCTGCTGCTCGGGCTGGCCGGCCAGTTCCTTGCTGCGGAACGTCCAGTTGGCGTCGACGAAGCGCTTCGACAGATAGGGCGCCGCGCCGTCGGCGACCTTGAACGCCTGCCAGGCCTTCAGCGTCTCGAGCGGGGTGTCGGCGTAGATCTTGGCGACCTTCGGGAAGGCGGTGTTGGTCGTCACCACGACGCGATCGACCTTCGGCAGGCCGGCGGCCGTCAGGTAGCGGTTCCAGTCGACGCCGGGCGTGAAGGTGGTCAGCTCGGCCGGCGACATCGGGTTGTAGGTCTTGTCGCGGTCGCGGCGTTCGATCCGGCTCCAGCTCGCCTCGGCCAGCCTTGTCTCGAACTCGACGATGGCCCTGGCGTTCTCGGCGGGCTTTTCCCATCCGGCCAGGGTCAGCATCTGCGCCACATAGGCCTGATACTTGGCCTTCTTCTCCGCGAAGTTGGGCTGGAGATAGTAGTCGCGATCCGGCAGGCCCAGGCCGCCGTTGGTGGTGGTCACCGCGTATTTCATCGGGCTCTTGGCGTCGACGTTGATGCCCACCGGGAACAGGGTCGAGAAGCCGGTGGTGTTGGCCTTGGCCATCAGGGCGGTGAACTGGTCCTTGCTCTTCACCTTGCGGATCTGGGCCAGTTCCGGCGCGATCGGCTTGGCGTCCAGCTTCTCGGCCAGCGCCTCGTCCATGAAGGACGCGTAGCCGGCGGCGATCTTGGCCGCGTCGGGGTCGGTCAGCTTGCCGGCCGCCGCGTCCTCCAGGATCGCGTGCATGCGGTTTTCGGACAGTTCGCGCAGCTTGTTGAAGTTGCCGTAGCGCACCCGGTCGGACGGGATCTCGGTGCGCTCGTCCCACTTGCCGTTGGCGAACTTGAAGAAGTCGTCGCCCGGCTTGACGCTGCGGTCCATGCCCGAGAGGTCGAAGCCCCACGTCCCGTACCGCGGGGCGGCCAGCGACGCGGCGTCCATGCCGCCGCCCGTCGGCGCATCCGCCGCCTCGAACAGCAACTCGGCGGTGCAGGCCGCATCGGCGCAGGCATGTTCCTCATGCGCCTGGCCCGCGCTGGCGGCGAACACGAGGGCGCCGGCCGCCCCGGCGGACAGCAGGAAATTGCGCGTATTGGAAATCATCGGTCTCTTCTCGACTGGCGGGAGCCCCGTTCGGCTCCAAACTCCCCATCGAGACGCACCAAAAGGGGAAAACCGATCCCGCGCAATGGGCTCGCGACGAGCGCGGCAACCCGTCCGAAGGCCTGCGACGCTCAGGTCCCCAGCAGGCGCTTGTAGTGGTTGCGGATGACCCCGTAGCACTCGCACGTGAGCGCCTGCAGGCCGGCCCGGTCCATGATGTCCACCACGCCGCGGCGGTAGCGGATCATGCCCTTCTCCTGCAGCGAGCGGGCGACCGCGGTCACCGTGGTGCGCTGCACGCCCAGCATGTCGGCCAGGAATTCCTGGGTCAGGGCCACCGTGTCGCTCGAGATGCGGTCGTGGCAGGTGAGCAGCCAGCGGCAGAACCGCGCCTCCACCGAGTGCAGCGCATTGCACGCCACCGACTGGATCGCGTGGCCGTACAGCGCCTCGGTATGGCGGTCGACCAGATCGCGAAGCGCGGGGCTCTTCTCCCAGACCTCGTGCAGCCTGTCGGCGCCGATGCGCGCCGCGCGCAGGGGCGTCTGGACGATCGCGCGCGATAGCGACTGGCGCGGCGTGACGGCCGCCATCAGGCCTAGTGCGCCCTCGGGCCCGATGGTGGAGCTTTCGATGGCGGCGCCATTCTCCATCAGGGTCATCAGCGAGATGACCCCGTCATGCGGAAAATAGACGTGCTCGATCGGATCGCCGGGATCGTAAAGCAGGCGTCCGCGCTCCAGGTCGACCTGGACGAGACCTGGAGCGACCAAGGCTTGGTCCTGCGCCGGAAGCGCTTCCAGCAGGCTGTTCTGTAACAGGGGGGCGGGCCTCTGCATCGGGGACTTGAAACGCCGTTCTACGGCTTGGGTTTCAAGTTATCGGCGGTCGCTGAAGCAGACTGTCGAGTACACGACACTTACCTTCGGGCATTCGCGGATTTAGGCGAAATCGTGGTGACTAAGTTTAACATAAGAGGTTCGCGCCAGCTTGGCCGGGCGTCGGATAGTCGACCCAACTATAGCTGGGGCCGGTTACCGGCGGCGAATCAGCTCGAATCAATTGTTGGGCAGCCCCGCCGCGATGCGATGGTCTTCCGCGCCGCGGCAGGGCTGTCCCCTCAGCCTCAGTGGAAATTCAGGTCGCGCCGCTCGCCCACGTCGGGCGTGCTCTTCGATGCGTTCGCCTTCGCCACCTCCAGCGCGTACTTGATCAGGCCGCCCTCGGTGATCCACACGGCCGCCTCGGAGACGTCCAGGCGCAGGAGGGTCAGAGCCGGGTCGTCCTTGCCTTCCGGGTACCAGGCCGCCACGTGGGCGTTCCAGTAGCGGTCGATCCGCTCGCGGTCGTGGGACAGCGTCAGGCGGCCGTCGATGCAGGCTTGCAGCTTGCGGTCGAGGAAGATGAACGCGGCGTCGCCGGCGCCCCCCGCCACCGCCTGGGCGAGGTCGGTGTCGTTACGGGTGAAGAACCACAAGGTGTTGGTGTCCTTCTCCACGAACGCGGTCATCGGCTGGAAGTGGTGGCTGTCGTGGGTCAGGCCCAGCATGCCGGTGTGATGGTCTTCGACGGCTTTCCACAGGCGGTCCTGGACGTCGGCGTTGGTCAGGCTCATGGCGCTCTCCGGGTTTAGGTTGGGGCGCTGCCCAAACCCCCATCACGCCCGCCTGTTCCGTGGGGTTTCCGACGCTCAGGCCTGGTTGAAGCGGCGTCGTGATCAACCTAGAGTGTGGTGACCGAGGGGGAGGGCCTGCCGATGCCCACCGCGAAGCCGACCGCACGGCGCCCACGCGACGGGCGAAAGCGCCTCGCCGTCTTCTGCGACGGCACCTGGAACGATCTGCGGATGCCCAGCCTGACCAATGTGGCGCGGCTGGCGAAATGCGTCTCCCGCCAAGGTTGGGACGGCCGCGACCAGGTGGTGTTCTACGACGCCGGCGTCGGGGTCGCGACCGGGGTCTCGCCGTTCGTCGACCGGCTGGTCAGCCTGCTGGGTGGCGCTCTCGGCCGCGGGATCGACGAGAAGATCGAGGCCGCCTACCGCTTCCTGGTCCTCAACTACGAGCCGGGCGACGAGATCTTCGTCTTCGGGTTCAGCCGCGGCGCCTACACCGCGCGAAGCCTGGCGGGTCTCATCCGCAAGTGCGGCATCGTGCGGCGCGACTGCTTCGAGCAGATTCCCAACGCGATCCGCCTGTACCGCAGCAAGGCCGCGCCCTCGGATTCCGAGCTGATCGCCTTCCGGGCCAGCTATGGCGCGCGGGTGCCCGGCACGGACAGGCCGATCGCCAGCGGGCCGGAGGACCTGTCCGAGGCGCCGCTCGACACCTCCCGCGAGCCTTCGGCGCATCCGCCCGACATCTGGGCGCGCCGCGCGGTCCGCATGACCCGGGTGGATTCCGACGCCGCCGAGAAGGAGGTCGCGCCGCCCGAGCCGCCGCCGCTGGAAATCTACCGGATGATGTACCTGGGCCTGTGGGACACGGTCGGCTCGCTGGGCCTGCCGCCTTCGATCCCGTTCGTGTCGACCCTGCTGAACCGCCGGTACCGCTTCCACGACACCCGGGCTAGTTCTCTGATCTCGTCGCTGCGCCACGCCTGCGCGCTGGACGAGGACCGCAAGGTTTTCGATGTCACCGAGGTCGCCAACATCGACCGCCTCAACGGCGAATGGGCCATCAACAACGGGCTCCAGGTGGACTACCCCGACCGGCCCGGCTTCGTGCAGCCCTGGGACCGTCCGTTCCAGCAGTGCTGGTTCCCGGGCGGGCACGGTTCGGTGGGCGGCGGCAATGCCGAGCGCGGGCTATCCAGCGGCGCCCTGGTCTGGGTGGCGGTGGGCGCGCTGCAGGCGGGCCTGAAGTTCGAATGGGGCGGTGCGTCCGAGCTGGCCCGCGCCAAGACCGAGCGCACGCCCTACGCCGACTGGCGCATCGACAGGGAGGGGCGGCCCCTGCCGGCCTGGCGATTCGACTTCCTGGGCTTCCTGACCGGCTACCGTGACCGCCAGGGACCGAAGACCCGCGCCGAACTCTCCTGGGCGGCGATCCAGCGGATGGACAATCCCGAGGCGAACTATCGCCCCGCCACCCTGAAGCGCTTCACCGGTTCCGCCCGGCCCACCCCGCTCCACCGGATCGTGGCGCGCGCGCTGGGCCTGCTCGTCTGGCTGGTCCTGCTGGCGGCGCTGTTCCGGTTCGTGCACGAGCCGCTCAGGGCCTGGCTGCACGCGCTTTAGGGCCGGCGATAGACCACCTTGCCATCGACCACCGTCAGCACGGCGTGGCCCTTGGGGATCTCGGCTTCGGGGGCCTTCATCAGGTCGACCGAGAAGGCGGTGAGGTCCGCCCGTTTGCCCACCTCGATCGTCCCCAGCTCGCTCTCGGCGAAGCGGGCGTAGGCGGCGGCCGAGGTGAACAGCTTCAGCGCCTCGGCGCGGCTCAACGCCTCCTCGGGATGCCAGTCGGCGGCCGAAAAGCCCTTCAGGTCCTTGCGCGCCACCGCGGCGTAGAACTCGATCAACGGGTCGCCGCGCTCGACCGGCGCGTCCGAGCCGCCCACCACCACGGCGCCCGACTTCAGGAAGCTCTCCCAGGCGTAGGCGCCGTTGAGCCTCTGCTCGCCCAGCCGGGCGGGCGCGAAATGCAGGTCCCCTATGGCGTGGCTGGGCTGCATCGAGGCGATGACGCCGAGTTGCTTGAACCTCGGGATATCCGCGGGCCGCACGATCTGGGCGTGCTCGATCCGCCAGCGCAGGCCGTCCACGGCCTGTTCGCCGTAGAGATCCAGCACGTTGGCGTTGCCGCGGTCGCCGATCGCGTGGGCCGAGACCTGGATGCCCGCGGCCTTCGCCTTCGCCATGGCCTCGCGCATCGTCGCGGGCGGCGTGCGCACCAAGCCCGTCGTGCCGGGCGCGTCGGCGTACGGCTCGAACAGGGCGGCGCCGCGCGAACCCAGGGCGCCGTCCTCGTACAGCTTGATCGCCCGCGTGGTGACCCGCCCGTCCTTGGTGGCCCGCGGCCCGCCGGCGAACAGCGGCCCAGCCTGGTCGGCGTCCACGGCGTTGTAGACCCGCAGCGGCGTCTTGCCCTGCGCGTTCAGCGCCTCCAACAGGCCGACGTCCTTCCAGTCAACGCTCATGGAATGGACGCCGGTCCATCCGTAGGCCGCCTCCACCTTGAACGCCGCGTCGAACGCCGCGCGCCGGTCGGCCTCGGTCGGCGGAAGTTGCAGCTTGCGGACCAGGCTCATGGCGTTGTCCACCAGCATGCCGGTCAGCTTCCCGTCAGGCCCCTTCAGGATCTCGCCGCCCGCCGGCGCCCGGGTCGTCTCGTTGATCCCCGCGGCCTTCAGCGCCGCGGAGTTCGCCACCAGCGCGTGGCCGTCGGCGCGCACCAGCAGCACCGGCTGCCCGCCCGAGAAGGCGTCGATGTCGCCGCGGTTCAGGAACCGTCCCTCGGGCCAGCCCGTCTCGATCCAGCCGCGCCCCCAGACCGGCCCGGCCGGCTTTCGCGCGGCCAGATAGGCCTTCACCCGGCCCGCCGCCTCGGCCGCCGACCTGGAGCCCTCCAGGTTCAGCGACAGTTCTCGCTCGCCGATCCCGCGCAGGTGGGCGTGGGCGTCGGTGAAGCCCGGGAACAGGGCGGCGCCTTTCAGGTCGATGGTCTCGGTGGTCGGGTCGAGCTTGAAGCGGATGGTCTTCGGGTCGCCGACAAAGGTGATCTTGCCGCCCTGCACGATCACCGCCTCGGCGGTCGGCTGGGCCTCAACGCCGGTGTAGATCGGCCCGCCCGAGATCCACAGGTTCTGGGCGAGGGCGGGAGAGGCGGCGAGAACCGCCGCGGCGGCGAACAGGGTGAGCTTCATCCGCTGAAGCTACCGACCGATTGTCGCCATCGCCAGCCCGCCGGGACCGCGCTTCCCGCTAATGCTCCTCGCCGCCCAAACAGTGGTCGTAGACCGCCTTGGCCGTGCCGGCGAGGGTGACCGCCGCGGTATGGAGGGCGGTCTGGCCGACGATCGACTCCGCCTGCTGCGAGAGCCCGAGCAATTCCTCGGCGATTGCGGAAAGCTTCAGGTACACGTCGCGGTCGTTCATGGCCCACCTTTGTGTCCGTTCGGTCAAGCACGCCAAGCCGGCCTGTGCTAGACCCCGGCTATGTTGTCCTGGTTCTCCCGGCGCGCGCCGTCCGGCGTTCACGAGTCGATCATGCCCTGGCTATGGACCGCGGCCCTCGTCGCGGCGGCCTTCTTCATCCGCCTCCCGATGCAGTCGGTGCTGGGCGGGGGCCTAGCCTATTCCTGCTTCTATCCGCCGGTCATCCTGGCGGCCTATGCGTTCGGGCGCCGGCAGGCCACGGCCGCCGCGGCGGTCTCGGCCTTGTTGGCCTTCTGGTGCTTCGTCGAACCCGTCTATGCCTGGAAGGCCTCACCGCAGATCCTGACCGGCTTCGTGTTCTTCGGCGTCACCTGCGCCGTGGCCATCGTGGTCATTACCGGCCTGACGGGGGCGCTCCAGGCGGTCTCATCCGAACTGGGCCGCGCTCAGGCAGTCGCCGACAGCCATGCGGGCCTGTTCCGCGAACTGAACGAGCGCATGAGCCACCATATGCGCCTGGTGGCCGGCGTCCTGGCGCTGCAGGCCAAGGGCGAACCTGAGCCGGCCGTCGCCGACAGTCTGAGGCGCGCCATGGAGCGCACCTTGCTGATCTCGCGTGTCCATCGCGAACTGGGGGGCCGGGCGGATCAGGCGGTGGACTTCGACGCCTTCGCCGCCGCCCTGGCGCGCGCTGTATGCACCGCCCGTGAGCAAGCCTTCGAGCGGGTCCAGGTCCAGCCTTCCGGCCTCACGCTCGGGGTTGAGGAAGCCACCTCGCTGGGCGTCGCCCTGGCCGAGTGCCTGGGTGCTCTGTTCGACACCGGGGTGGCCGGCCCGCTGCGGATCCGGTTCGACACTGGCGCCCGCCAGGCCGAAGTGGCGATCTCAGGCGCCGGTGACGGCGTGGACGGGGTCCTGGTCTCGGTGACCAACGGCTACCTGCTGCGCGCCATGACCGAACAGCTAGGCGCCGCCGTGGCGCTTCGAGCCGACGCCGAGGGCTCGGCGCTCGTGCTGTCGATGCCCCGGGCGGGCAACCCGGATCACGGCGCCCAGGCCTCGACGCTGCACTAGAGCGCGTCAGCGTTAAGTGGAAGCCGGTTAGCCCGCCGGCGCGCTCTAAACTTTTGATTTGGAGCCTGTTTATCCAGTTCAGATGGATCCGTTTCAACCGGACAGGCTCTAGGCGCGAAAAAGGGGAAGGTCGCCCTTCCCCCTCGCTGCGGTTCTAGTAGCCGTTGGCGACGACGCTGGCGATCAGGCCGGTGGCCAGGGCCATCAGCACGAAATTTCCGTCAGCATAGACCCAGCGATGGCCGGGAGGCGGGGCGCGCAGGCCGTAGTAGTAGGGATCCTGCACATAGTAGCCGCGATAGGCCCGCGGGACGTAGGCGCCGCGGCGCCAGGTGTAGCCGCGCGTCACCGGGTGATAGCCATAGCCGGGCGCGTACCAGTAGCCCGGACGCGCGCCGCGATAGCCGCGCCATTCCGCGCGGTCGCGCCAGGTGTCGGCGCGGGCGCGGTTGTAGCGGACTTCCGCCTGGCTGCGGCGCACCTCGGCCCGGTCGCGGGCCAGTTCGCGCTGTTCGCGGGGGGTGACCACGCCGTCGCGGCGGGCGTCGCGGCGATCTTCTTTCAGCTCCCGGCGATCGCCACGCAGTTCGCGGCGGTCTTCCCGTCGTTCGTGGCCGGGCTGCGCCGATGCGGCCATCGGCGCGGCGACGGTGGCCAGGGCGACGGTGGCGTACAACAGATACTTCATGTCGGGTCCTCGTTGCGCGTTCCAGCGCTCAGGAGAGACCTGTCGCGCTGAACCCGTCCTGAACCCCCGGATTCAGCCTAGGTTCATCTGCCCGTCCGAATTCGAGCGGGATCGACAGGGCGCCGTGGAAACCGACCGGCTCGAACCTGAGGTCAGCCGCGCCGCCCAGTTCGCCCATCACGGCGCCCTGCACCATGCGCATCCCGAAGCCGCGCCGGCTTGGCGGCGTGACGGCAGGGCCGCCCGTCTCGACCCAGTCCAGCAGAAGCTGCGGTCGCGCGCCGCCAGGGAGCACCGTCCAGTTCAGCCGCACGCAGCCGCCCGGCGCCGAGAGGGCGCCGTACTTGGCCGCGTTGGTGGCCAGTTCGTGGAACACCATCCCCAAAGCCAGCGCCTCGCGCGGCGCGAGGTTCACCTCGGGGCCCGCCAGTTCGACCTGGTCCTTCGGATAGGGGCCTAACTGCTGCTGCAGCAGCTCCTGCAGTTGCGCCCGCTCCCACGAACTGCGGGTGAGCGCGTTGTGGGTCTGCGACAGGGCGATCAGGCGGGCTTCGAACAGTTCGCGGAAGTCGTCGATCGAACCGGCGCGCTTGGCCGACTGGCGCGAGATCGACTGCACGGCGGCCAGGGTGTTCTTCACCCGGTGGTTCAGCTCGTCGATCAGCAGCCGCTGGCGTCGTTCGCTGTCCGCGACCTGGCCGAAGGCCTCCTGCCGCTCGGTGACGTCGAAGACGACCCCCACCATGCGACGCGGACGCCCGCCGGCCTCGTCCACCACCTTGCCGCGGATGGCGACCCAGCGTGGCCCTGGGGCGCTCGCGACGCGAAGCTCCAGGTCGTAGTCGCGGCCGCTCTCGATAGCCAAGGCCAGCCGCTCGCGCCGGGACTCGTCGCTAGGCGGCAGCAGGGCCATCAGTTCCGGCAGCCCGAACGGCGCCTCGACATCCTGGCCCAACAAGGCCTTGCCGCGCGGGGAGACTTGCAGCGCCATCTGGGGCAGGGCCAGTTCCCAATAGCCGACGCCGCCAGCGTCCAGGGCCGCCAGCACGTTCAGTCGCTGGTCGTAGAACGAGGCCAGTAGGGCCAGGAAGAGGATCAGCAGCGTCCCCGTCGCGACGGCCGCCCCCATGACGTAGGGCGGCGCGCCGTCGTGCAGCACGGCCGGCCCGGCCCCGTGAGCGATCGTCAGCGCGGCCATGCCGGTATAGTGCATGCCCGAGATGGCGGCGCCCAGGATGACGGCTGCCGCGGTGCGCCAGCCCATCGCCCGCTCGCGCCGCGCCGCGAGCAACGCCGCCGTCGAGGCCACCACCGCGATGAGCAGCGACAGCGAGACCAGAGCTGGATCGTACCGCAACGAGACGTTCGTCCGCAGCGCCGCCATGCCCACGTAGTGCATGGCGCAGATCCCGGCGCCCATGAACGCGCCGGCCAGCGTGACAAAGGCGCCGCCTGTCCGTTCCCGCGCCGCCGAGAAGAACGCCCCCCAGGTCGCCCCGATCGCCAGGGCCAGCGAGGCCAGGGTCAGGCTCGCGTCGTAGCTGACCGGGCCGCCGGGATCGAAGCCCAGCATGGCGATGAAATGCATGGACCAGATGCTGGCGCCCATGGCCGCCGCGGCAGTCCCCAGCCACACTTGGCGCGTCCGGCCGATGTGGGAGCGCACCCGCCGGAACAGGTCCAGCGCGGTCCATGACCCAAAGACGGCCACCAGCAGCGATAGCGCCACGAAGGCCGGGTGGTGATGGTGTGGCATGGCCCCCGACTCAGCCCGCCCGCAAAACTCACCCGGAAAGCTTCATAATCAAAGCGAAATGCAACTGACGCCTGCAGGAACTCGCGTAACGCGATTCTTCGAATGGCGCGCCGCGGGCGCATGCGATAGCCGTGGCTCGAAGTTTGCGGAACGCGTTCCACGAACCTTGCAACTGTCCCGAGGGGGCGCGTAGTCCGCCGGCATGCCGCCAAGTTCCGCTCGTCTCGCCGACCTCCTCCGCACCCGTGCGTCCTCCGGCGCCCCGGTGGAGCTGTTGCTGGACTCCTGGGCGGTGGTGGAGGATGCGCTGCTGGCCGACAGCGGCCATGCGAGGGAAGACCTCGCGGCGGCCGCCGACGCCCTGCCGCCCATGGCCGGCGCCATTGCAGACCGCCGGGCGCTGGCGGCTGCGGTCCTCAACGGCCGCGGTCAGGTCTGTTTCGCCGATCCCGGCTATCTCGAGATCTTCCCGGATTCAGCCGACCTACGGCCTCTGCTGAAGCGCGCGACGCGCGAGGGCCCGGTGGTCAGCCTGGTCGAGGGCGCGGCGGGCGCGGCGTTCACCGCCTGGGTGGGGGAGGCCTCATCGGCGGTCCGCTGGCCGCTGGGGCCGGACGCGGCGGACGCCCTGCGCGCCGCCCCCGACCGCTTCGCCGTCGTCGTCTGCGCGCCGTCCCGCTCGTCCGAGCTGGCGCGCCGCGCCGCCCGCGCGCTGGACCTGACGGCGCTGGAGGCCCGGCTGGCCGAGGCTCTGCTGTTCGCGCCCAACCTCGACGTGGCGGCGGCCGACGTGGGCGTGGGCCGCGAGACCGCGCGCGACGCCGTTCGTCGCATCCACGCCAAGGCCGGCGTCCGGCGCACGCCCGAGCTGATCGGCCGGCTGATCGCCATCATGTGCGTGACGGGCGATGTCCCGAGCGGGGACGAGGCCCTGGCGGAGAGCGCCTTTTCCCTCACCCCCGCCGAGGCGCGGGCCGCCGCGCTCGTGGCGCGCGGGTCCACCACCCGCGAGGCGGCCCAGGCGCTGGGCCTCAGCCCCGAGACCGTCAAGAGCCACATGAAGGCCGTGCTGCAGAAGACCGGGGCGAAGGGCGCCAAGGACCTGGCCCGCCTGCTGGTGGAGGCGCGCGAACTGGTCGCCGTGGCCTCGGCTGCCGAGCCGCTGCTGGGCGAGGAGGCGGGCGGCGGTCGCCTGCGGATCGTGGCCGCCCTCGACGGCGCCCGGCGCGTGGCCCTCTTCGACTACGGACCTTACGACGCCGAGCCCCTGCTGGTCTTCCACGGGGCCGCCGCGGGCCGCCGCATTCCCGAGGGGTTCCGGCGCGCCCTGGCCGAGCGCGGTCTGCGCCCCATCGTCGTACAGCGGCCGGGCTTCGGCCTGACCGACCCGGCGGCTGGCGACTATGCCGCGGCCGGCGCCGCCGACCTCGCCGCCGTGGTCGACCGCCTCAAGCTGCGGCGGGCCCACATGCTGGCCCGCGACACGGGCATCCCCGTGGCGCTCCGTTTCGCCAGCGATTTCCCGGAACTGCTGGGCCGAGCGATGCTGCTCAACCCGCATACGCCGACCTCCCTGGTCGACGACCGGGCGACCGTGGGCGCCGGGATCCAGCGGCGTCTGCTGCGCAATCCCGAGCTCGTGGCCACCTTCGCCGAGCTGCTGCGCCGCCAGGTCACCACCGAGCTGCTCAGCCAGATCCTCGACAAGGTCTTCAGCGACCTGCCCATCGACGCCGAGATGCTGCGCGACCCCGCCGTGCGGGAATTCCTCGTCCGCGACATCCAGGCCCTATGCGCCCGCTCGGCCCGGGGATTCGCCGCCGAGCACGCTGCCTACGCCAACGGCTGGACGCCGCCTGGGGGGCTGGGCGGATACGACTGGACGGTCGTGCTGTCGGCCGGCCTTGAGGGCCAGCCCGATCCCGCCTGGATCGGCGCGCCGGACCTGCGGGTGGTCCACCTGGCCGGAGCCGGCGTGTTGCCGCAGTTCACCCATCCCGACGCGCTTGCCGACGTCGCCGCCGGACGCTGAGCGGACACCCCCAATCGGGGGAGGGCGCCCCCTTCCTCCCGCCTTACCCTCGGAAACATCAGGGTTTCTTGGGGGCGACAATGTACAGGGCAATCATTCTAGGCGCCGCGGCCGCCGCGCTGCTGGCCGGTCCGGCCTCGGCGCAGCAGCTCCAGGTCAGCTATCCGGGCGACGCCGCTATGGACTGCGTCGCGCTCTCGACGGAGGCCGGTCGCATGGACCAGCTGATGGCCGACGCCAACGCCCAGGTCGGCAAGGCCAACGGCACGGCCCAGGGCGCTGGTCTGGCGTCCACCGTCGCGGTCGAGGGCATGCTGCGTACCGGTGTGCTGGGCCGCGTCCCCGGCGCCGGCATGTTCGCCAACAGCATGGCCAACGCGGCCAAGCAGCGCGCCGCCCAGGTCCAGGCTCAAGCCCAGGAGACGATCCAAACCGCCACTACCCGCAAGGCGCTGCTGGCCGGCCTCTACTCGGGCAAGGGCTGCGACGCGGCTCCACCGCCCGCCGCCCCCTCGCCGGAACCCGCGGTCGCGCCGTCGCCGACCGGCGCCTGATCGCGTCGAGACCGGGCCCGGCCCGGCCATCCACGAACTCCGTGCGGACGCTCGGGCGAGGGCAATCGCCCCCATGCGACCTCTCGGCCGCTCGTCCTCGTGGGTGGTCGGACCCGGCCCGGTCCCGATGAAATCTAAGGAAACGCCGCGCCCTCGCCCGATTGGGGAAGGTGGTTGCCTTGCCCGACGACGTTAGCCAAATCTGCAGCATGGCCACCCGCAGCCCACCGGGCCGGATAATCCTCCAGGCGCTGATCTCGATCGCCGTGGCCGCCGTGCTCGTGGGCGTGGCCACGCTGGGCCGGGCGGCGCTCGGGCCCAAGCTGGGGGCGCTGTCGCCTTTCATGCTCTATGTACCCGCCGTCCTGCTGGCCGGTCTGGTGCGCGGTCCCTTCTGCGGCGCCCTTGTCATGCTGGCGGGAGGCCTTGTGGGTTTCCGCCTGTTCGTCAGCACCAATGGCGTGGCGCAGGACGGCTCGGTGGTGGCTCTGATGATCTTCTGGGGTGTCTCCGCCCCCGTGCTGGTGACCGCCAACGAGCTGCGGGTCCAGCTCGGCCGCGCCATGGCGCGCCTCTCCGCCGCCCTCGAACGAAACGGCCGCACGCCGGCCTGATCGCCAGGGATTTCGCTTCTCAAGCGAAAGTGTCGGGTGCCGGACTCAACCGGGTGGGGAAGGGTGTATAGTCACGGCTGGTCGGAGGGACCGGCGATGCCGCTCTTTACGTTCTACCCTTGCCTGCCCGACGGCTCGTCCCCGGCGCTTGAGACGATCGAGTGCCGCGACGACGCCAGCGCCATGGTCCGCGCCCGACGCGTCCTCGAGGACCATCTGAGCGCGGCCGAGGTGGTGATCTGGCTGGGCGAGCGTCGTGTCGGCGCCGTGGCCCGGGTGGTCGGAGACGCCTGACGCGCGCACGGCCTTGCCCTGCGCGGCCGCATCGGCCAAAGCCTGCCCATGCCGAGCGCCCCGAAGCCGCCCGACGAGGGCAAGCCTGATCGCCGGGCCGCCGCGGTTCGCTGGATGGCCCTCTTCACCGCGGCGCTCGCAGTCATGTGCGTGTGGCTCGCCATGGCCTGGAAGACCGAGCGGGAGGCCGCCGCCTGCTGGCGCATCGCCGCCGAGTTCCAGCAGACTCCCGAGGGCGGTTGCCGGAACTGACCCGCGCGCCATTGCGGCCGGCCCCGGCGCGACCTAACCCTCGTGGCGACGCGGCGAGGGGGTTTCCTGTGACGATGCGAATGATGGCGGCCGGCGCCTTGGCGGCCGGATTGCTGGCCGGCCCAGGGCCCGCGGCGGCCGAGGCCGTGCTCTACCGCAACGCCATCCTGATCGACGGGACCGGCGCGCCGGCCCGGCCGGACATGAGCGTCCTGGTCGATGGCGAGACCATCGTCCAGGTCCTGCCCGCCGCGCAGCTCCCGGCCCCCGCCGGCGCTCGCGTCGTGGACCTCGCGGGCAAGTTCCTGCTGCCCGGCCTGATCGACAGCCACGAGCACCTGGCTACCCCGCCCAACCGCCGGCAGGCCGAGGCCAGCCTGCGCCGGGATCTCTACGGCGGGGTCACGTCGGTCCGCGACATGGCCGACGACCTGCGCGCGGTGGCCGAGCTCACGCGGGCCTCGCTGCGCGCCGAGATCCCCGCGCCCGACATCTACTACGCCGCCCTGATGGCCGGCCCGTCGTTCTTCGCCGACCCGCGCACGCTCGCCGTCAGCTACGGCTACACGCCCGGCAAGACGCCGTGGATGCAGTCCATCGACGACAAGACCGACCTGCGGGAGGCGGTGACCCTGGCGCGCGGCACGTCCGCCACGGCGATCAAGATCTACGCGAACCTGCCGGCCGATCTCGTGGCGAAGATCGCCGCCGAGGCGCACCGCCAGGGCCTGAAGGTCTGGGCGCACACCGCCGTCTACCCGGCCACGCCCCTGGAAGTGGCCGCCGCGAGGCCGGACGTCATGAGCCACGCCTGCTCGCTCGGCCACCAAGCGCTGGGCACGCCGCAGACCTACCAGTCGCGCACGCCGATGGACCCCGCGCTCTTCCTCAAGTCCGACAACCCCGACGTCGCCAAGGTGCTGGCGACCATGAAGGCAAACGGGACCATGCTGGACGCCACCACCAGCATCTACGCCCACATCGAAGCCGAGGCGGCCAAGGACCCGAAGGCCCGCAAGCCGCTCTGCACCGGAGCCATGTCAGACGCCCTGGTCCGCCAGGCCTGGCAGGCGGGGATCGAGCTTTCCACCGGCACCGACTGGGTCGCGCCCTACGACGATCCCTGGCCCACCCTGCACCACGAGCTGGCCGCGCTGGTGAAGCTGGGCATGCCGCCCGCGCAGGTGATCCGCGCCGCCACCCTGAACGGCGCCCGCGCCGCCGGCCAGGCCGACCGCCTCGGCTCGATCCAGGCCGGCAAGCTCGCCAACCTGATCGTGGTGGCGAAGGACCCGACGGCCGACATCGGAAACCTCAAGACCCTGGAATTCACCGTCAAGCGCGGCCGCGAATACCGTCGCGCCGACTTCAAGCCGCTCACCAAGGACGAGTTGGAAGACCGATGAACCGCCGCACCCTGCTCGCCCTTTCCGCCGCCGCGGCCGCGTCGCCGGCCCTCGCCGCAACGTCCGATCCCATCGCCGGCATGACCGTGATCAACGCCCTGGGCGGCCTGGACGACCCCAACTTTCCCGAGCGGACACGGCCGGAACTGACGCCCCGCATCCTCGCCGATGCCCGGGCGTCGGGCCTGACGGCGGTCAACTGGACGATCGGCTACGTCGCCGGCCCGGACGAACCCTTCCAGAAGTCGGTGGCCGACATCGGCCAGTACGACGCCCTGATCCGCGCCCATCCGAAGGACGTGCTCAAGGTTCTCTCCGCCGCCGACATCGCCCGCTGCAAGGCCGAGAAGAAGGTGGGGATCATCTACGGCTTCCAGAACGCCGCCATGATGGGCGACGACCCCGCCCGCGTGGACATCTTCGCCGACCTGGGCGTCCGCATCATCCAGCTGACCTACAATCTGAGAAACCAGCTCGGCGACGGCTCCATCGTGCCCGAGGGCCGGGGCCTCACAGAATTCGGCCGCAAGGTCGTCGACCGTCTCAACGCCAACCGCGTCATGGTCGACCTTAGCCACTCCGGCCGCCAGATCTGCCTCGACGCCATCCAGGCGTCGAAGCAGCCGATCTCGATCAACCACACCGGCTGCCGCGCGCTCACCGACCTGCCGCGCAACAAGACCGACGAAGAGCTGCGCGGCGTGGCCGAGAAGGGCGGCTTCGTGGGCATTTACTTCATGCCGTTCCTGAATCTCAGCGGCCATGCCCGCGCCGTCGACGTGGTCGCCCACATCGAGCACGCGCTGAACGTCTGCGGCGAGGACCACGTGGGCATCGGCACCGACGGCACGGTCACCCCCATCGACGACCTCGACAAGTACGCCGAGGCGCTGCGCAAGGAGCATGAGGACCGCAAGGCCAAGGGCATCGCCGCGCCGGGAGAGCGCGCCGACACCCACCCCTTCGTCGACGACCTGCGCGGTCCCGACCAGTTCCGCAAGCTCTACCGCCTGCTGGCCGAACGCGGCCACAAGCCGGCCCGGATCGAGAAGATCCTGGGCGGCAACTTCGTGCGCTATGCGAGAACGGTATGGGGCGCCTGACCGGGGTCCTGCCTATATCGGCGACGTGAAGCCGGCCCGTCTGTCCCTCGCCCTCGCCATTGCCGCCGGTCTCGTCGGCTATGCTTGGCTGCAATGGTCGCCGCCGGCGGGGCGCAAGCTTGAGCTGACGCCCGTGGTCTCGGATGTGCTTTCCGATCCGGGCTCGCCAGCCACCGGCGCGGCCCGCCCCGAGGTCACGGTGGTGATCTTCACCGACTACCAGTGCCCCGTATGCAAGGCGACCGATCCGGCCCTGTCGCGCCTGCTGGAAGCCAATCCCGGCGTTCGCGTGGTCTGGAAGGACTGGCCGATCCGCGGGCCCATGTCCGACCTCGCCGCGCGCACGGCCCTGGCCGCCGATGCGCAGGGAAAGTACGGCCCCGTGCACGACGCCCTCATGGCGGCCCGCGGTCAGCTCTCGCCCGCCCGCATCGCCGACATCGCCGCGCAGGCCGGAGCCGATCCCCAGCGGCTGGCCGCCGACCTGCGCATCCACGCCAAATCCATCGACGCCCAGCTCGGCCGCCACAGGATGCAGGCCTTCTCCCTCGGCCTTCAGGGCACGCCGGCGTACCTGGTCGGGCCCTACCTGATCCAGGGCGGCCTGGACGACCGCGCCCTGGCCGCCCTCGTTCGCCGCGCGCGCCGGGCGGGACCGCCGCGCTGAACCTCGCTCGCCTTCGCGCGCTCTAGGGACATGGTCCGAAACTTCATTCCCTTCGCCGTCCTCGCCGCCGTCCTCAGCGTCGGCGCGTGTCAGGGCAAGGCCACCGCCGACGGCGCGTCCGCTCCGGCGGCCTCCGAACCCGCCGCGGCGCCCGCCGCCGGCGCGACCACCGGCGCGGCCGGGGCGATCGGCTCGGCGGCCGATCCCAACCCGACCGGCTCCGGCGCCACCACGGGCGCCACGCCCGGCGATCCCAATGGGGCGATGGGGGCGACCGATCCCGCCAGGCCGCCGGGCTCGACCCCGCCCATCGCGCCGCCGAACTGATCGTCAGCGCACCTGCCAGCCGCGCGCGGTCAGCCAACGGCGCGCCGCCTCGGCCGCGTCCGGCCCCTGGGTGCCGGGGATCGGCTGGATCACCGCGCCCTCGCCGTTGATCAGGATCACCCCGCCCGAGGTCCCGTCGGCGCGCACATAGCCCACCGCGCTCTCCCGCGCCCGCTGCCCGGTCCGCGCCAGGTAGAGCGGCCACTGGAAGACCACCCGCAGCTCCGTGTCCTGCTTCGGCGTCGTCCCCGGCGCCGTTCCGCCGGGCGGATAGCGCACCTCGGCAGGAGCTGGTTCGGGCCGCGGCTCGGGCTGGCGCGTGGTCTTGGCCGGCTCGCAGGCCGCCAGCGCCAGGGCCACCGCCAACACCAGTCCGGTCACGCCGAAACAGCGCATGCTCTTCCCCTTCGCTCGGCCCGCGGCCATCTTCAGCGCGAGACGGAGACCCCGCCCATGTGCCGCAACATCAAGACGCTGTTCAACTTCGACCCCGCCGCCACCGACGACGAGGTGCGCGCCGCCGCCCTGCAGTTCGTGCGCAAGCTGTCGGGCTTCAACGCACCGTCCAAGGCCAACAAGGCCGCCTTCGACGCCGCCGTCGAGGAGGTGTTCCAGGCCGGCCACCGCCTGCTGCACGAGCTGGAGACCACCGCCCCGCCGCGCGACCGCGAGGTCGAGGCCGCCAAGGCCCGCGCCCGCAACGCCGAGCGTTTCGGCCAGAAGGCGTCCGCCTAGGCCCCGGCCTGAGATCAGTCGTCGACGCGGGTGTAGGGCCGGTCGTCGCCCGCCTCGACCTCGCTGCGCCAGCGTCCCTGGGCGTCCTCGTAGACGATGCCCGTGGTGTCTCCGGGCACGCGTTGCTCGCCCGCCGCGCGCACCGCCGCCTTGTGCGCCGCCTCCCGCGTCGGGAAGGTCTCGGAGAACGTGCCCTCGAACTTATAGGCCCAGCCGCCGTCGTGCTGGACCAGGTGATAGACGACGTCCGCCATGGGAGGCTCCTTCGGGTTCAGTACCAGCGCGGGATCGGCCCCAGTTGCGGCGTCCGCCGCTCGCCCAGGTCGAAGACCAGCTCGTCCACATAGCACCATCCCCAGCCCTCCGGGGGATCGTAGCCCTCGATCACCGGATGGCCGGTGGCGTGGAAATGCGCCGTCGCGTGCTTGTTCGGCGAGTCGTCGCAGCATCCCACGTGGCCGCAGGTCCGGCACAGCCGCAGGTGCAGCCATCGCGAGCCCGACTTCAAGCACTCCTCGCAGCCCCGCGCGCTGGGCGTGACGTCTGCGATCGACTGGGCGTGGCGGCAGGGCAGGTCGTCCATCGAAGGCTCCTAGGGCTTTCCGGCCGCCACGCGCTCGGCCTTCTGCTTGTCGACCATGGCCTTCACGTCGGCGAGCAGCGCGTGGGCGTCGTAGGCCACGCCGCGCGTCACGGTCCATTTCACGCCGCCCACCCGCTCGACCTTGTTGTCGGCGCTCAGGCGCTCGTGGCCGGTGCCGTACAGGGTCTTGAAGTTGCTGAGCGGGTTCTCCGGGACGATCACCAGGTCGGCGCTCATCCCCGGCCGCACGATGCCGAAGCTGGGCGCCTCGCCCTTCGGGTCGGCCAGGGTGCGGGCCCCGTTGCTGGTGGCCGCCTGGATCACCTCCAGCGGCGTGAAGCCCGCCTCCTGCAGGAGTTCCAGCTCCTCGATGTAGCCGAAGCCGTACAGCTTCCAGATGAAGCCCGAGTCCGACCCCGTGCTCACCCGGCCGCCCATGTTCTTGTAGTCGTTCACCAGCCGCATGAAGCGGGCGTAGAAGTTGCGCCAGGCCACCTCGTTGCCGGTGGTCCAGTCGTAGAAATAGCTGCCGTGGTTGTCGCGCGTGGAGACGAAATAGTCGTTCAGCGTCGGCAGGGTGTAGATCGCGTGCCAGTCGGCGTTCTTCGCCCGCATCAGGTCGCGCGACGCCGCATAGATTGTCATGGTCGGGTCGAAGTCGACGCCCGCCGCCTTCTGGGCCTTCAGGTAGTCGACCCAGGCCTCGGAGCCCGGCTCCACCTCGTCCCAGATCTCCGCCGCCTCGCCGAACCGCTTGGCCTCGTCGTAGAAGTTGTAGTCGTTCGGGTACTTCTGCAGCCGACCGTTCGCCAGCATCGACTCGAAGTGGCCGTAGAAGTGGGTGACGGTTCCCAGTCCCGCCGCGCCGAACTGCCGGGCGTTCATCCCCGCCACGCCGGGCTGTGAGATATGGGCCACGGTGCCCAGGCCCAGCTTCTTCGCCTCGTCGATCGCCGCCGTCATCGCCTCGGGCGTCTCGTCGTTCCAGCCGAAGAACTTGATGCCGTCGACGCCGTTCTTCGCCGCCCACTGCACCCAGGCGCGCGCCTTGGCCGGCCCGTCGATCCGCCCGCCGCTCCAGCCCTGGCCCATGGTCTGGTAGTTGAAGATCCGCGGCGCGACGATCTCGCCGCGCGCGCTGCGCCCCTTCTCCGACACCGCGATGTCGTGCGGCGCCAGGCTCACGCCGCGCACGGTGGTCACCCCGTGCGCCAGCCACAGCTTGTAGGCGTACTCCAGGTCGGGCGACTTCACCGGGTCGCCGCCGTGGACGTGCAGGTCGACGAAGCCGGGCAGGGCGTACATGCCCGTGGCGTCGATCTCCTTATCGGCGTCGCGCGGCGCCCGGTCGGCCTTCAGCGGCATGCCGGGCCAGCCGGCCTGCAGCACGTCGGTGATCTTGTCGCCCTCGATGACGATGTCCACCGGCCCGCGCGGCGGCGCGCCCGTGCCGTCGATCAGCGTCACGCCGCGGATCACCAGCTTGCGGTAGGGCCCCAACCCTTCGCCGGCCCGCCGCGCGGGGGCCGGGTGCATGGTGGGCTTCGCGGCCGTCGCCTGCGGCGCCGCGGCGGCCTTCTGCGCCTGCGCGGGCGCGCCCGCCATCGCCACCGCCAGGGCCATTCCGGCCCAAACCCAACGCCCCATCGAACTCCCCATCTCTGCCGCCGCGACGATAGCGCCGCCCCCTACGTGTCCGCCATCCCGTGCGCCGCCAGGTGCGACTTGACCTCGCCGCGCGCGATCCGCGCCAGCGGGTTCGGCGTCGGCTCGCCCACCTTCTTCAGGGTGTTGCGGTCCCGGTGCTTGAACAGGCCGTCCTGCCCACGCACCGCCAGCATCGTGTCCGACACATAGCTCCAGCTGTCCGGGCCATCGAAGGTGATCTCCAGCGCGTACGACTCGGTCCGGAACGCCCACTCCAGGAAGTCGGTGGAACAGATGCCGTAGCCTGGCCCGCCGCGCTCGGCCTTCACGATGATCTTGCCGTCGCCCGCCTGGCCCTGGCCTCTGGCCAGCGCGACTTGCCCGCGCGGGATGGCCAGGGTCTGCATCACCAGCCCCGTCGCCGGCTCCCAGAGCCAGTAGCCCACCTGGTCGTGGAAGGTGGTGTCCTCCTCGGGCGTGGCGATGTGCACGTGGTAGCGCAGGCCGTACAGCAGCTGCGGCCCGTTCGGCTGCGGGTCGATGGGCTGCATCTCGATCCGCTCGAGATATTCCCGCCGCTCTGGCCCCTCGGCCTTGGGGTTCAGGTCGGTCCCCTTGCGCCCCTCCCAAATCCCGGCCAGCGGCCTGAGCGGCCCCAGGTTCGCCAGCGTGTCGGGATCCACGTCCTCCGGCTCGGTGAAGATGTCGTCGGGGAACGGGTTCATCGGTAGCCCTGCGCAGCGGTCGAACCCCGCGACGATAGCCACGCTTGGCGCCGGACTCTACCTATCCCATGGTTGCGGTCTCCAACGGAGGCCCTCAGTGGAAACGACCGTCGCGAAGACGCACCGCATCTACACGATGAGCTTCGCCAGCGTGCACCCGCTTTACGTCGCCAAGGCCGAGCGGAAGGGGCGCACCCGCGCCGAGGTCGACGAGATCATCCTTTGGCTCACCGGCTACAGCCAGGCCGAGCTCGACCGCCATGTCGCGGAGAAGACGACCTTCGAGACGTTCTTCGCCCAAGCGCCGCGGCTCAACCCCGCCCGCTCTGAGATCAAGGGCCTGATCTGCGGCGTCCGCGTCGAGGAGATCGAGGAGCCGCTGATGCGCGAGATCCGCTACCTGGACAAGCTCATCGACGAACTCGCGAAGGGTAAGGCCATGGCCAAGATCCTGCGGCCGCCACCGTGACCGCCGCCGCGCCATCCTGCACTCCCTGACCGGCTGGCGCGCCTTGGGGTGAGCGGCGGGCCCTACCGCGTCGCCAAAGGCCACCGCTGCTCGACCCAGAGGCTTACTTGCCCTGTCCGCGGATCGACGCAGGCGCGTCCGGCTGAACCGACGGCGCTCCACAGATAGCGAGCGCTGCGTTCGTCGGGGCAGGCTTCGCCGGTCGCCGTCACCCTGGGTCCGCCATAGCCGTTGAGCTCCAGCGTCGCGGCGATCATCTCCTCGTCGCTCGGCTCCTGGTGGCTGCGGAGGTCGCCGATCATCGAAGCGACGTAGATCGCGAAGCCCACCGCGCACGCCCCGACGATGAACAGGATTTCGGTCGCTCTTACCCAGGCAGGGCGCCGTTCGCGGGTCGCCCGGTCAAGCCGTGACGTGTAGGAGGACAGCGCGACGGGCGATTCCACGGCGTGCCGCAAAGGCGTCGCAAGCGGCGGTGGTGGGGCGGTCGTTGCGGTGCGAACACCTCCGAAGTCCATGGCGTGATACTTCATTCGCTCGGCGTCGGCGGCCGCTTCTTCCGCCTGACTCATCGACAACGACGAACTGAAGCGCAGCCACAAGAGACCGCGGACGACGGGATAGGCGAAGGGCGAGACGATGATCGCCAGAAGCCCGCTGCCGACAGGATCCCCGCCGTCGTCCATTCCAAGTGCGAAAAGCGCGAGGAATGCCAGCGGCGTCCAGGCCAGCCAGCCGTAGAGGATGCGTCGCGGATGCTGCCGCATCGACAGCCAGATTTCGACCCCGGCAGCCGCCATGCCGCCGAGCGCCAACACCGCAATCAGCCACGCCATGTACGCACTCCCGGATGCGAGAAAGCTTTGCCTTAGAGGCGTGTGTCAACACCCACTGCTGCCGCTCCCCGTGCGCAGGGAGCTTGGCGTGCCCCTGAGTTGCGCTACCGTGCCGCTTGCGTGGGGGCGCGGGCATGGCGGGCAAGGCCGACTTCATCGTCAACGGCAGCTTCGAGCGCCAGGCCGGCGGCGACGCGGCGGCCTGGATCGGCCAGGCGCCGCAGTTCGACACCGCCCTCGACGGCCACACCTACTATCTCCGTCCCGCGGCCCCGCCCGACGGCTGGACGGTGACGCGCGGCTTCTTCGGCGTGGAGACCTATGTCCCGCCCAGGGACCAGGTGTCCTGGGACGGCAAGGTCTGGGGGCTCATGCACGACAGCTCCATCGGCCAGCAGGTCGCCGGGCTCGCCTCGCGCGTCGTCTACGATCTCGCGTTCATCGCCTACCGGCCCGCCGACCAGCAGGCCGGACTGCAGGTGTTCTGGAACGGGCAGAAGGTCGCCGACTTCGCCAGCCTCCAGACCGAGGCCGGCCGGGGTGATCTACGTCCTGGTGACCGGCGGCGAGGGCGCGAACTCGCTCGAGCTGCGCGCCACCGGCGTGGTGGTCCTCGACGACGTCCGCCTCTTCGCGGCGGGGCCGGGCGGGTCTGCCGACTTCTCGCTTTCGACCCAGCCGGTCGGGGTCAACCTCGGCGACACGGAGTTCACCACCGACTTCGCCGGCATCCCGCCGCTGCCCAACCTGGCGCCGCTGCACGCCTACGTCGGCGCGGTCCCCCAGCCCCTGAGCGGCATCAAGGACGTCGTCGGCGGGTCGGCCAACGACCTGCTGGTGGCGGCCCCCACGGGCGGAACCCTCGAAGGGCGCGGCGGCGCCGATGCGCTGGTGGGCGGCGCGGGCGCCGACACGCTGATGGGCGGCCTGGGCAACGACCTCGTCGTCGGCGGTGGCGGCCGCGGTTACCTGCGTGGCGACGAGGGCGACGACTACCTCCAGGGCGGCGCCGACTTCGACGACCTCAACGGCAACATGGGCAATGACACCTGCGTCTCCGGCGGCGGCGACGACTGGGTTGTCGGCGGCAAGGACAACGACAGCCTAGTCGGCAGCGCGGGCCAGAACCTCGTCTACGGCAACCTCGGCGCGGACACCTGCGACGGTGGCGCCGGGGACGACATCGTCCGCGGCGGCCAGGACAATGACGTAATCCAGGGCGGCGACGGCGCCGACTACGTCTCGGGCGACAAGGGCGACGACACCGTCACCGGCGGCGCGGGCGCGGACAGCTTCCACACCTTCGGTGACGCCGGGATTGATCGGGTCACCGACTTCAACCTGTCCCAGGGCGACCGCGTCCAGCTCGACCCCGGCACGCAGTATACGGTGGTCCAGTCGGGCGCCGACACGGTGATCAACATGACCGGCGGCGGCCAGATGGTGCTCGTGGGCGTCCAGATGAGCACGCTCACTCCGGGGTGGATCTTCGGGGCTTAGGGGCGGTCCGTCCGATACACCCTCGGCGTCAGCCGTCCGCGCCTTTCTTCCAGCCTCGCGATCTTGACGTCGGCGGCGTCGAAGTCCCCCATCCCGGCCCAGACCTCGTCCCCGACGATGTCGGCCTGAAGCGCCAGCCACCTGTCCCGCCAACGGCACGCATCCACGAACGCCACCCGAAACCCGGGGCAGGTCTCCAGGCGTCGGTAGATCGTCTTCACCGACGGCGCCCCGCGCGCCGCCGTGGCTTCTCCGATCGAGGCTCCGGCGCGGACCCGCGCCAGCACCCGCCCCAGCGCCTTCGCCGAGCAGGAGCCGCGCATGCGCGGCCGCAGCGAGCGTTCGCCGGGCGCCCGCAGTCCATCCTCCGCCCGCGCCAGCCCGCGCTGCAGCCGCCGGTCCGCCACCCGCGCCTGCGCCATCATCATCCGCAGCCGCGCCACCGCCGCGCCGAACTCCGGCACGACCTGCATCCAGCGATAGACGGTGCAATAGGCCGGCATCCGCGCATCGGCCGTGATCGCCTTCATCGTCTCGCCCTCCGCGATCCGCAGCAGGATCAGCTCCCCCATCGCCCGGGTGAAGGCGGAAGCCTTGTAGCCGGACGCATGGTCCATCGGCGGGATCGGGAGGTTGCTGGCGCGGGGCGGGGAGGGTGGCATGGCGGGGAGTGTGCCGGCGCTGTGCGTCAGAAGCGGACGTTCCCAGTACCTCCGCCGCTCATCGGGGATTTGGCGAAGAGGTGACGGCTGTGCTCGGCGCCATGTCTAAAACCTAGACAATCTCAACCGCCCCGCGCCGGGCGGACTCGGTCACGCGTCCGGGGCGAACCATCATGAAGTCGCCTGACCAGACGCGTGGGATTTTCCATCGCCCCTCGATGCGCAGCCCGTCATCGCTGACGATCCCCTCGTAGATGACCTGGCCGCCGTACTCGGCGTCGGGGCCGAGGTCCTCATAGGTCTTGATGAAGACCACGTGGTCGCTCAAGCGCCGCCCGTCGATCACGGCGTGGATCGTCTTGCCAGCGAACACGCCGATGTCGGCGATCTCGTGGACCGTTCCGCTAAGAGCATCGCCCAGCTGCAGCAGTGTCACCGTGAAGCCGGTTGAGCTCTCTTCCAGTGGGTAGGTGTACACGCCGTCCCAAACACCGGTCAGGCTATCGAACGCACTCTCGATCTCCACGAGGCCCCCAAGGAGCATCCTTCAGGATGCCTCCCACCCTTAAATCCATGGTGGATTGCGAACCTGTCGGTCCAGGCGTGTCAAGGACGCGCCTCTGGCGCGCCGCCTTGCGGCAGGCGCTGCGCGCCTGTCCTTGAGACGCCTGGCCCGGCAGGCAAACTCTGGCCATGGACTTAAGGGCGCGACCGGTTGTCGACGTTGCCGACGCGCGAAGCCTGACAATTGGTGAGCTCGAGAAGCGGCTTGAGCTTCGCCATAGTTCATGTTTTGTTCGATCGTACTCCTCTCCCTTGGCGCTGCCGCGCCTGGGAGAGGAGTAGGGGCATCCGCGGCGCGGCGCACACAATGTCCGCTAAGCTCGTCGTCGCGCCGCCCAACGAAAAACCCCGCCGGCCTCGCGACCGACGGGGCTTCCGTCATCTCAGTCCTAAGCGGCTAGCGACCGCTCAATACCCCTGGATCCGCGCATACCGGTCCCGGTGGAACGCCTGGTTGCCGAAGGCCGCTTCCGCCGCGCGGGCGCGCTTCAGGTAGAAGCCGGCGTCGTGGGCGTCGGTCATGCCGATGCCGCCGTGCATCTGGACCATCTCGTTGCTCACCAGGTGGAACGTGTCGCCCATCTTGGCCTTCGCGAGCGAGGCCAGTTCCGGCACGTCCGGCGCGTCGCTGTCGATGGCCGCCAGGGCCGCCTCGACGGCCGAGCGGGACAGCTCCAGCTCGGTGAACATCTTGGCCGCGCGGTGCTGCAGGGCCTGGAAGCTGCCGATCACCTGGCCGAACTGCACGCGGGTCTTCAGGTAGTCCAGCGTGATCTCGAACGCCTGAGTGGCGGCGCCCAGCATCTCGGCGGCAAGGCCCGCGCGGGCGCGGTCGAGCACCTTTTCCAGCAGCGCCGCGCCGCCGTTCAGCTTGTCGGCGGCGGCGCCGTTGAACTCGACGTTAGCCGCGCCGCGGCTGTCGGCCAGGTTCAGCTTGGTGCGCTTCACGCCCGCGTCGTCGGCCTTCACCAGGTAGAGCTCGACGTTACCGCCCTCCTTCGCCGAGACGACGAAGACGTCGGCCGCCATGCCCTCGATCACGAAGGTCTTCTTGCCGGTAAGCTTGCCGCCCGAGACCGTGGCCTCGACCTTCTCGGGCTTGTGGTGCGGGCCCTCGTCGATGGCCAGCGCGGCCACGGCCGAGCCGTCGGCGATCTTCGGCAGCCACTCGGACTTCTGGGCGTCGGAGCCGCCCAGGATCAGCGCCGAGGCGCCGGCCAGGCCGGACGCGATCAGCGGCGAGGCCGTCAGGGTGCGGCCCAGTTCCTCGAGCACCAGGCCCAGGGACAGGTAGCCGAAGTTCGAGCCGCCGTACTCTTCCGGGATGATCACCCCGGCCCAGCCCATCTCGGCCATCTCGTTCCAGGCGGCCACGTCGTAGCCCAGCTCGGCGCCGCTATCGCGCATCTTGCGGAAGGCGGTGACGGGGCTCTTTTCCTGCACCCAGCTCTTGGCCGCGTCACGCAGCATGCTCTGTTCTTCGGTCAGAACGGCCATCTTAGTTCCTCGTGAAATTCGTTCGTTGTTTCAAATGTTCGGATGGGTGCGGACCCTGCGGCCCGCATCCTCACTGCGCTTGCGTAAGGTCAGGCAAGCCCAGGATGCGCTTGCTGACGATGTTCGACTGCACTTCCTGCGAGCCGCCGAAGATCGTGAAGGCCTTGCCGTAGAGCCAGGCGCGGACGATCTCGAGTTCGTCCTTGGCGAAGTCGCCGCCCTCCCAGCCCAGGCCCTGGTGGCCCATGATCTCGAGCGTCAGTTCGTGGCGCTCCTGGGCGATCCAGGTGCCGGCGTTCTTCATGATCGAGGTGGCGGCGGACGGCCCGGAGTTGCCCTTGGACTCGGCCATCACGCGGAAGGCGGTCTGCTGGAAGACCCGCGCCTCCATCTGGTTGCGGATCACCCGGTTGCGCAGGTCGTGGTCGGCGATGCGACCCTGATCGTCGACGCCCACGTACTTCTTGGCCAGGTCGGACAGCGAGGCGCCGCCCATGCCGCCGCCCATGCCCGAGATGCCGCTGCGCTCATGCTGCAGCAGCCGCTTGGCGATGGTCCAGCCGCCGTTCAGCGGCCCGACCAGATCCTTCTTTTCGGCGCGGGCGTCGGTGAAGAACGTCTCGCAGAAGGGGGCCATGCCGTTGATCAGCGGGATCGGCCGCACCTCGACGCCCGGCTGGTGCATCGAGAACAGCACGAACGAGATGCCTTCGTGCTTTTTGGCGGGGTCGGTGCGGACGAGGCAGAACATCCAGTCGGCGTATTGGCCGCCGCTCGTCCAGACCTTAGATCCGTTGATTATGAAGTGATCGCCCTTGTCTTCAGCCTTCGTCGCCAGAGAGGCAAGATCAGAACCGGCATTCGGCTCGCTGAAACCTTGGCACCACTGAAGATCGCCGCGGCAGATCGGCGGGATGTGCTCTTGTTTCTGGGCTTCGGTGCCATACTCCAGCAGTGTCGGGCCGAACATCATCACGCCCATGCCGCCGATCGGGTTGTAGGCGCCGGCCCGGGCGAACTCGCCCTGGATCACCCGCGCCTGGGCCTGATTCAGGCCGCCGCCGCCGTACTCCGCGGGCCAGGTGGGGGTGCCCCAGCCTTTCGCGCCCACCGCCTTGCGCCAGGCTTCCTGGTCGGGCGTCGGCTCGCTGCCGCGCTCTTCCCGCGCCATCGGGTTGGGCTTGCCCTTGAGCGAAGCGGGGAAATTCGCCTCGACCCAGTCTCGGACCTCTTTCCGGAAACTCTCCAGATCGGTCGCGCCGCCAAAATCAGCCATTTCTCGAAAATTCCTCGCTCTTAAATTTTGCTCGTCATCGCCGGGCTTGTCCCGGGGATCCAGATGCGCCGACCGCTCAGGCAAATTCCCGAAAGCCGGCGCGTCTGGATGGCCGGCACTAGGCCGACCATGACGGGTTGGAGTTCAGACCCTAGCTCGAAGCCGTCGTGTCGGGCAGGCCCAGAATGCGCTTGCTGACGATGTTCGACTGAACCTCCTGGGAGCCGCCGAAGATCGTCCAGGCCTTGCCCGAGAGCCACGAGCGCACGGCCTCGAGCTCGTCCTTGGCGAAGGCGTCGCCGCTCCAGCCCAGGCCCTGATGGCCCATGATTTCGAGCAGCAGTTCGGCGCGCTCCTGGCCGATCCAGGTGCCCGAGTTCTTCATCACTGACGTCGTGGCCGAAGGGTTCACATTGCCCTTGGACTCGGCGCGGGCGCGCTCGATGGTCAAGGCGTGGGCGCGGGCGTCCATCTTGTTCTTCACCACCCGCGTGCGCAGGTCCGTGTCGGCGATCCGGCCCTGGTCGTCGACGCCCACATATTGCTTGGCGAGGTCCGCCACGTCGGCGCCGCCGGTCATCCGCCCGCCGCCTTGGCCCGAACGCTCGTGCTGCAGCAGGCGCTTGCCCACGGTCCAGCCGCCGTTCAGCGGCCCGACCATGTCGTTCTTCTCCGCCCGAGCGTCGGTGAAGAAGGTCTCGCAGAACGGCGACGACCCGGCGATCAGCTTGATCGGCCGCGTCTCCACCCCCGGCTGATGCATGTCGATGAGAACAAAACTTATGCCCTCATGCTTCTTGGTGGTATCTGTACGAACAAGGCAGAAGCACCAGTCGGCCCATTGCGCGCCGCTGGTCCAGATTTTCTGGCCATTGATCTTCCAGTGATCTCCGGCGTCCTCGCACTTTGTTGTCAGGCTGGCCAGATCCGAGCCGGCGCCAGGCTCCGAATACCCTTGGCACCAGCGAAGTTCGCCTTTCACGATCGGCGGGATGTGGCGCTGCTTCTGATCCTCGGTGCCATATTCCAGCAGCGTGGGGCCGAACATCGAGACGCCCATGCCCATGATCGGGTTGTAGGCGCCGATCCGGTCCATCTCCTGCTGCAGGACGCGGGCCTCGGCGGTCGAAAGTCCACCGCCGCCGTACGCCTTGGGCCAGGTGGGGACGCCCCACCCCTTCTCGCCCATGCGCTGCTTCCAGACGAGGTGGTCGCCCTCGGGTCGATCGCCGCCCTGGAACCGCAGCGGCGCGTTGGTGTCGCCCCGGATCGACGGGGGCACGTTCGCCTCCAGCCACGACCGCGCCTCGGTGCGGAAGGCATCGAGTTCGACACCACCGAAGTCAGCCATCACATCCTCCCTTGGATACCGTTTTTTCTATCCTAGCACCGCTCCCGGGAGGCGGGGAGTCTGTCCAAACGCCTGTTCAAACCTCCTCTCCCTCGCGCTGCGCGTTGGGGGGAGAGGAGGAGCTCAGAAGAACAGCTTGCGGAAGCCCAGGCTGAGCACTCGGCCGGTGGGGTTCAACTCGTCGGCGCGGTAGCCCGAGGGCGTCCGGCCGGTGACGTCGGTCACCTTCTGGTCGGCGTCGAATAGGTTGGTCACCGACAGGGTCACCCGCGAGCCGCGGAAGAACGGCTGCTTCGCCACCAGTTCGCGGTTCGCGCCCAGGTTGGCGAACAGCCGCAGGTCGACCGTCGCCAGGCTGCCGAAGTGCAGGTCACCCGTGGGGGAGGAGGCCGGTGCGTCGACGTCGGTGGCGCTCTGCCAGTTGGCGCTGATCCGGGCGCCCAGGCCGTTGCGCGACACGCCGGCCTGAGCCTGCACCTCGTGCCGCGGCTGCCCGCCGCCGTTGCCGGCCGCGGAACCATTCAGCAGGTCGAACACCGGCCCGCCGTCGCGGACCAGGATTTCATCCTCGAAGTTGATGGTGTGGTAGAGCGCGAACTGGATGCGGCCGCCCATGGCCCCGCCGCCCCGGCCACCGCGGAAGCCGCCGGGCGGGCCGCCCGGTCCGAACCGCGGCGCGTCGCCAGATCCCGCTCGCTGACCCTCGCCCGGGCGCGCTTCGCCGCCGGAAGGCGCGCTTGGTGTCGTGGCGTCGGGCGACGCCCCTTCCGGCCGTTCGGCCGCCGCACCGCCGGGCTGACCCTGGCCTTGGCCCGCACGCTGAGCGCTCGCGTTCGGACCGCCCTGGCCGAACCGGCGCGGCTGGGGTTGCGGGCCCCACGGGCGCGAGTAGTTGAAGCCCCAGCGCAGGCTCTCGGTCTTGGTCTGGGCGAAGTTCACCGGCCGGTAGTCGATCTGGACCAGCGCGCCCGACGCGTCGCGGGTGAAGCGGTCGGGGAAAGCCGCCTCGATCTCGGCCGTGGCCGCCGGGAAGGTGGCGATCGGGTTCTCGATCCGGCTCCGCACATAGTTGGCGCTGAGCGTCAGGTCCTGGCCGGTGATCGGCTTCCAGGTGACGCCCAGCTTGGTCACGTTGCGCTCGTCGCCGGTCAGCGCGGCGTTTCCGCCATCGATGCGGCGCACTTCGACCGTCTGGCCGGTGGCGTAGTCGAAGATCCGAGCGGCCTCGGTCACCACCTGTGGCCCGCCCAGTTGGGCCATGGTCGGCGCGCCCTGGTCGCGGGTGTGGGAAACGATGACGCTGACGCCGGTGACCGGACGCCAGTTCACGCCGAAGCCGACCGTGGTCAGGGTCCCGAAGTCGGAAAGCTCGTTCACCGCGGCGTTGGCGTTTAGCGACAGATCGCCGAGGAACGGCAGGACATCGTTCTTGCGGCTGGTCAGCGGCACGTCGACGCTGCCCTGGGCCGAGAGCGTGTTGCGCGACAGGTCGGCGTCGCGCTCGACCCCCAGCCGCAGGGTGTCCGACGACAGCCAGCTTGCGGCCTCGCCGACCTTGATCGAGGTGCGGACGGGGCCCGCCGGGACGTTGAAGGCCGGGCCGCTGGCCACGCCCTGAAGCGTGAAGCCGTCGCTGATCGAGCGCGCCTTGTTGCCGCCACGCTCCGCGATCAGGCCGGGCGACCACGGCGCGAAGGGCGAGGCGAGGGCGCCGGCGTTCTCGGCCGCCTGCAGCGCGCTGATGTCGACGCCCACGTCGCTGACGGTGAACGAGTCGGAATGGTCGTAGCTGCCGGTCAGCGACAGCCGCCACTTGTCCAGGTCGCGATTCAGCGAGCCGCCCAGCTGGCCGCTCCAGCCCTGTGTCCTCTGTTGCAGTGGGCCGAACGCGGTGACGTAGCGGTTCAGCGTCACGTCGGTGGCGAAGGGCGACAGCGGATCGGTGTCGGGGATCGTGAGGCTGGCGCCCGGCAGGCCGCGCAGCGAGTCGCTCTGCGTGGCGCTGAAGTTCGCGGTCAGCGTCCCCCGGAAGTCGTGCGGCAAGGTGCGGGCGATCACCGCGTTGCCGGTGACGGTCTTGGTCTCCGGGACGAGCGAGCGATAGCGGCCGACGTCGCTGACGTTGGCCACGCCGGCGGTTGGGGCCAGGCCCGCGAATGTCAGCGGCTGGCCGTTCACGGCCGAAACCGGCAGGCCCGCCACCGTCACCGGCTGGCCGACGATGGCGCTCAGCGCCGGGTCGATCTCGCCACCGCGCGTGGCGCCCGTGAGATTGCCCGTCAGGTCGAAGGGCTGGCGCGAGACCGCCGCGTCGACGTCGCGCTCATCCGCGGTGATCGCGGAGGAGGCCTGGGCCTTGAGCACCAGGTTGATCCGGTTGTCGCCGCGGATCTGCAGGCGGTTGATCTCGGCCTGGCCGTTCGCCTGGCCGCCGCCCGTCGGGCCACCGCCGCCGGCCTCAACCGTGGTCGCGTTGAAGCGCCGGCGCAGCACGAAGTTCACCACCCGCTGGTCGGCGGAGTACCCGTAGGCCAGCGCGGCCTCCTCGGGCAGGATGTCGACGCGCAGGATCGCCTCGGTGGGGATGTCGCGGATCTCGGCGAAGCCCGAGATGCGCCGGCCGTTCAACAGCACAACCGGGGCCTCGCCGCCGCGGCCGCGGTTGCTGGAGATCTGCGGACTGAGCTCGTTCAGCAGGTCGGCCACCGAGCTTACGCCATAAGACTGGATCTGCGCCGGGCTGAGCTGCACCTCGGGTTGGATATCGCCGACGACGGCGCCGACCTGCGGGCGGTTGCGCGTCCCCACCACGACGAGTTCAGAGACGGTGTCGTCGTACTCCTCGTCCTCGGTCTGCCCGGCCGCCGGCGCGGGCTGCGCGGTGTCGACGGGGGCCTGGGCCTGCGTCGATTGCGCCCTGGCGGGAAGCGCCGTGCTGGCCAGCAGTACGGCCAGCAAGCTCGCGGCCGCGGCCGGCGCCGGCCGCAGGTTCGAACAATCCTTCGTCACCCAACCCTCAAGTTCAGCAGCGTCCCAACCGGCACGAATGCCTGAACGCAGGGGCGGAAATGAGGGTCCGCCGTTACGCGATCATGTCGTTCTGATCGGCGCCGAAACTTTATTTCGGGTCTGGCAAACCCAGCACGCGCTTGGCGACGATGTTGAGGTTGATCTCGGAGGTGCCGCCTTCGATCGAATTGGCCTTGGAGCGCAGCATGGTCCGCATGGCGGCCAGTTCCTGCTCCGAGAAGCCATCGCCGTCCCAGCCCAGTGCACCCTGGCCCATGGCCTCGACCATGAGCTCGTTCCGCTCCTGGGCGATCTTGGCGCCGGCGTACTTCATGATCGCCGCCGTGTTCGACGGTCCGTTCGAGGCCCGCGCGTCGGCCGCCGCCCGCTTCATGGTGAGCTGGAAGGCACGGTTCTCCATCAGGTGCTCGGTGATCCGGCGGCGCAGGTCCGGGTCGGCGATGCGGCCCTGGTCGTCGACGCCCACGCCGGCCTTGGCCGCCTCGGGGATCGTCGGCATGGCCACGGTCTGGCCGATGTTCCCGCCGCCCAGGCTGCCGGCGATCGAGTCCCGCTCGAATTGCATCAACCGCTTCGCCACCGTCCAGCCGCCGTTCAGCGGCCCGAACAGCTGGTCCTTCGGCACCTTCACATTGGTGAAGAAGGTCTCGCAGAACGGCGAGGTCCCGTTGATCAGCAGGATCGGCCGCACCTCGACGCCCGGCGCCTTCATGTCGATCAGCAGGAAGCTGATCCCCTCATGTTTCTTGGCCTTGTCGGTCCGCACGAGGCAGTAGCAGCGGTCGGCGTTCTGAGCGCCAGAAGTCCAAATTTTTGAACCATTTACGAGGTAGTGATCGCCCTTGTCCTCGGCGAAGGTCTGCAGCCCTGCCAGATCCGATCCGGCTCCCGGCTCGGAGTAGCCCTGGCACCACCAGACGTCGCCGTTCACGATGCCTGGGAAGTGCTCCTTTTTCAGCGCCTCGCTGCCGTACTCCAGCAGGGTCGGGCCGAAGAACGCGATGCCCATGCCGCCGATGGGGTTGCGCGCGCCGATCCTGGCCATTTCTTCGTTCAGGACCTGGATCTCGGCCTTCGAGAGCCCGCCGCCACCGACTTCCTTGGGCCAATGGGGCGCGCCCCAGCCCTTGGCGCCCAGCGCCTTGCGCCAGGCTTCGGCGTCGGCGCTCTCAGGCTTGGCCTGGAGCTTGGCCAGTTGCTGGGCCGTATCGTGCGCCAGCGCCTTGGGGAAGTTGGCGTCCAGCCAGGCCCTCGCCTCGGCCCGGAACGTCTCGATCTCGCCGCCGAAGTCCGCCATGGCCGTTGTTCCTCCTGCCTCGGTTTTCCGGATTTGCGCCCGTCTTACTTCGGGTCAGGCAAGCCCAGCACGCGCTTCGCGATCACGTTCAGGTTCACTTCCGAAGTGCCGCCCTCGATGGAGTTGGCCTTGGTGCGCAGCCAGCCGCGCACGGCCACGATCTCGGGGCTCTCATAGCCTTCGCCGTCCCAGCCCAGGCCCTGGTGGCCCAGCGCCTCGACCATCAGCTCGGACCGCTCCTTCGCGAACTCGGCCGCCGCGTACTTGATGATCGAGGTCGTGGCCGACGGCCCGTTGCCGGCCTTCGACTCCGCCGCCGAGCGCGCGATCGTCTGGCGCAGCGCCTGGAAGTTCATCTTGTTCGTGGTGATCTTGCTGCGCAGCTCGATGTCGCTGAGCTCGCCCGCGTCGCCGTTGTACTGCTTGGCGATCGTCGCCAGGTCGCCCGAGGCGCCGCCCGCCGAACCCCCTTCGCCGAAGCCGGCGGAGATGTTCTGGCGCTCGTACTGCAGGAGGCGCTTGGCGATCTCCCATCCGCCGTTCACCCGGCCGACCAGGTTTCCCTTGGGAATCTTCACGTCGGTGAAGAAGGTCTCGCAGAATGGGCTCTCGCCGCTGATCAGCGGGATCGGCCGCGTCTCCACGCCCGGCGAAGCCATGTCGATCAGCACGAACGAGATGCCTTCGTGCTTCTTGGACGTATCGGTCCGCACCAGGCAGAAGCACCAGTCCGCCTTGTCGGCATAGCTCGTCCAGATCTTGCTGCCGTTGATCAGCCAGTGGTCGCCCTTGTCCTCGCACTTGGTGGCGAGGCTGGCGAGGTCCGATCCGGCGCCCGGCTCGGAATAGCCTTGGCACCAGCGGATCTGGCCCTGGACGATCTTGGGCAGATGCTCCTTCTTCTGCTCGTCGTTGGCGTACTCCAGCAGGACCGGCCCCAGCATCCAGATGCCGAAGGAGGCGAGGGGGGAGCGGTACTTGCCGGCCGCTAGCTCGCGGTCGATCACTCGGGCCTGGGCGGCGGTGAGGCCGGCGCCGCCATATTCCTTCGGCCACGTCGGCGTGGTCCAGCCCTTGGCCGCCATCCGCTGCATCCAGACGATCTGCGGGTCGTCCGATCCCTCGAAGGCGCGGCCGCCCCAGACCGCCTCGTAGTCGGTCTTGGCATGGGGATCGCGCAGCTCGGGCGGATACATCGCCGCGAGCTCCTTGCGCACCTCGGCGGCGAAGGCGTCGAGTTCCGTGGCGCCGAAGTCAGCCATACCGATCTCCCAAACTTTGTAGACAGCGCCCCAAGATTAGCGCCCGGCGGGGCAGGGGCAAGCGCGATTAAACGGCCGTTTGAGCGTCGGGCCGCAGGCTCGCCTATACAGTCGATTCGACGCGGCTCATTAGAGGGACCTGATGCGCTTCCTCCGTCATCCGGCCGTGACGGCCGCCGCCCCCTGGACGGCGGCCTTGCTGACTCTGGCGCTGGGCGTCCTGCTGCTGGCCTCGGGCGCGCGGCCGTCGTTCCCGACCCGGTTCGTCCGCCTGATGGAGTTCGAGCCGGTCATCCTGATCGAGATCAGCCACTTCATCTCCAGCGTCATCGGCACGGTGCTGATCGTCCTGGCCTTCGGACTGCGCGCCCGTCTCGACGGCGCCTGGTGGGCCACCCTGGCCACCCTGCTGGTCGCCGCGCCGCTCAGCCTCGTGAAGGGCTTCGTGTGGGAGGAGACGGCGCTGCTGCTGGCCCTGGCCGCCGTCCTTGCGCCGCTGCACCATGCCTTTCCCCGCAAGACGCCGCTGACCCGGATGACCGTCACCCCGGGGTGGCTGGTCTCGGCCGCCTGTTTCGTGATCGGGGCGGGCATGATCGGTATCTGGTCGTTCGAGAACGCCGACTATGGCGATCTACCCTGGTGGCGGGTCATGGCGGACGACGACGCCGCGCGGAGCCTGCGGGCCTGGACCGGTTCCGCCATCGCCCTGCTGGCGTTCGGCATCTGGCGGCTGTTCAGCTCGGCCGCCAAGCCGCCGATCGTGGGTGAGGCCGACCCCGACTTCGAACGGGTTCGCCGCATCCTCGCCGAAGCCGAGCTGTCCCGCCCGCCGTCCAATCTGGCCCTGCTCGGCGACAAGCGGTTCCTGTTCTCGCAGTCGGGTGAGAGCTTCCTGATGTTCGGCGTGCGCGGCCGCAGCTGGATCGCACTCGGCTCCACCGTCGGGCGCCGCGACGAGCGGATGGAGCTGCTCTGGCGCTTTCGCGAGCTGGCCGACGCCAATGCGGCGCGGCCGGGCTTCTACAACCTGGAGCCGGACGACCTGCCTGACGTCGTCGAGCTGGGGTTCGCGATCCAGAAGATGGGCGAGGCCAGCATCTCCCCGCTGGAAAGCTTCACCATCGAGGGCACCAAGCGCGGTAACCTGCGCCGCGCCTGGCAGCGCGCGGCCAAGGACGGCGCGACATTCGAGATCGCCCAGCCTGCCGACATCCCGCCGCTGATGCCTGAGCTGAAGCGCATTTCCGACGCCTGGCTCGACACTCACGCAGGCGGCGAAAAGAGCTTCTCCCTGGGCGGCTTCGTCCCGCGTTACGTCCAGGAGTTCCCCGTCGCCCTGGTGAAATGGGAAGGCCGCATCATCGCCTTCGCCACGCTCTGGCCCACCGCGCGGCGTACGGCCTTCTCCATCGACCTGATGCGCTTCGTGCCCGAGGGGCCGCCCCGGATCATGGACTTCCTGTTCGTGGAGCTGATCAACTGGGGCCGCGAGCAGGGCTACGGCGCGTTCGACTTCGGCATGGCCCCGCTATCGGGCCTCGAGGACCGCCCCCTCGCGCCTGCGCTGTCGCGGGTCGGCAGGCTCATCTACGACCGAGGCGAGGAGATCTACAACTTCCAGGGCGTTCGCCACTACAAGTCCAAGTACGACCCCACCTGGCAGCCGCGCTATGTGGCCGCGCCTCGGAAGTGGGCCATCCCCATCCTCATGGCTGACGCCGGCCTGCTCTCCTCCGGCGGCGTCGCCGGCCTCGCCAAGCGGCCCAAGAAGGACTGACCTCACCGCCGGGGCGAAAAGCCCGCCATCTGCTCGGCGGTGGCGAGCAGCAGGATGGCGGCCGCGGCGGCGAACACCATGATCGCGCGCCAGGGAACCAGCCTTGGACCCTTCATCGGATCTGGTGGCCGCGCGCCTCGCCAGCCCGCGAAGGCGGCCACGGCGGCGCAGCCGCAGAACAGGGCTATGGTCAGGCGCAGGTCCATCGCGCAGCCCTACTCGAACCGTCTCGGGCCATCCACAGGAACCGACGCCGCACACCAGATGTAGCGTTAGGGCTTCGTTTACACCCCAGGAATCGGTCGATAGCGTCTGAGACTAGGCGGAGAAGCGATTCGCATGGGTGGGGCGGCGCCATGGAGCGTCAAGGGGATCGACCCCAAGGCCCGTGAGGTCGCGAAGGACCTTGCCCGTCGTTCTGGCATGACGCTTGGCGAGTGGCTGAACCGGGTGATCCTTGAGGATGACGTCCCCGATGAGGTGACCGCCGAGGCGCAGTTCGCCGACCGCGCTTTCCGGGCCCAGGCCCCGCGGCTGCGGGCCGTGCCGACCGGGCCTCTGCCGCTGGCGGGCGACGATCTGGCGGGTGTCGCCCACGCCCTGGACCGGCTCACCGACCGCATCGAGGCGTCCGAGACCCGGACCGGCCTCGCCATCAACGGCGTCGAGCATTCGGTCCGCCAAGCCCTGGCCCGCATCGAGACCGCTGAACGCGAACAGCACGCGGCCTCCACCCGGCTGGAAGGCCTGCTGGCCGAGTCGTCGGCCGAGCAGAGCTATTTCGGCGAGCGCCTGCGCCGGCTCGAGAGCGAGGCCGGCGGCGGCCCCCGCTCGATCGAGGCCCTCCGTCTGATCGAACAGCGGCTGGCCCGTATCCAGCCTGAACTGGTCGTCGAGACGGTGCTGGAGCGCCTGGGCGACCGGCTGGCCACGGCCGAGACCCGCACCGCCGAGGCGCTGGAGGGGCTGAAAGGCGCGCTGGGCTCGCTCGACCGCCGTCTCGCCGCCGTCGAGAGCATCGGCGACGAGCGGGTGGAGGCCCGGTTCCAGGCTCTGGCAGACGTCCTGACCCACCGCGTCGAGGCCGTCCGCGCCGAGGTCGCCGACAAGCTGGCGCGCTCGACCGGAGAGGACCGTTTCGCCGAGCTGGCGCAGCAGGTGCGAGAAGCCGAGCGGCGCTCGGCGCAGGCCGTCGAGGAGATCGGCCGCCAGGTGCTGTCTATGGCCGAGGCCGTGGGCAAGAAGCTGATCGAGGTCGACCAGCGCGGCGCCGAGGCCATCGACCAGGTGGGCTCCGAGATCGCCCGCATCGCCGGCGCCGTCGAGCTGCGTCTGGCCCGTGGCGAGCACGTGCAGGCCGAGGCCTTCGAGCGCTTCGGCGCCGAACTGGCCAGCATCGGCGCCCGCATCGCCGCGCCGCTTGCGGCATCGCCGTCCGCGCCCGCCGAATCGCCGACCCTTGAGGCGCCGACCGCAGAGGCGTTTGTCCCCGAGCCGGAAGCGTCCGTCGAGCCGCCGACATCCTTCGAAGCCTATGGACCCGCGGTCGACCCGTTCTTCGCGCCGGAAACGACGAGCGAGGCGGCCGCCGAGGCCGCCGAGCAGGCCGTCGCCGATTTCGCGCGGGATGAGGAGCCTGCGGCGGACCTCGATCCTTTGGCCGAGGCGATCCGCATCCTGGGCCCGCCGCCCGAGCCGGAGCCCGAGCCGCCGCCGGCCGCCGCGTTCGACGAAGACTTCTACTCGCGGGCCGAGGTCGAGGGCCCTGCGGCCGTCGAGCTTTCGGCCGCCGAGCCGCCCGCCGCGACGGCGGAGGCCGAGACCGTCGCCGCGCCGTGGCGTCGCCTCGACCTCGACATCCCTTCGCCGCGGGTCCCGGAGACCTTCGCGCATATCGACGACGAGGAGGACGACGACCTCTTCCAGTCGGTCGAACCCGTCGACCCGGTCCGAGAGCTCTCGACCCGCCAGGTGATCGAGCAGGCCCGCGCGACGGCTCGCGCCGCGCAGGAGTCCGGCGCCGCAAGCCCGGCGAAGGTGCGGGCCAAGATGAAGGCGGCGGCGTCGGGCCGGCTGTTCGCTGGCTTCGGCCAGCCGAAGGCCAAGCCATCGGCCCGCCAGTCCGCGCTCCAGACCGCGCTGCTGGTCGCCGGCGGCGCGGCGTTCATGAGCGTGGGCGCCGCGGGCCTCACCCTGATGCAGGCGCCGAAGGATCCGCCGCCGGCGCCCGAGCCCATCGCCCTGACGCCGGACGGATCGCCCGCCCGCGCCTCGATGGCGTTGGGCCCTGCCAGCTTCGCGAGCGCGCCCAAGCCGCCGCCGGCGTTCGCCCAGGTCCGCGCCGACGTCGAGGCCGGTGTCCCCGGCGCCATCGACAAGCTCAAGTCGCTGGCCGAGGCCAACCACGCCCAGGCCCAGCTCTACCTGGCCCAGCTTTATGACGAGGGCGGCGCCGGCCTGCCGGAGAACCCCGCCGAGGCGCGCCGCCTGACGACGCTCGCCGCGGAGAACGGCGATGTGAAGGCCATGCACAACCTCGGCGTCTACCTGTTCCGCGGTGAGGGCGGCCCGCAGGACCTGACCAGCGCGGCGCAATTTTTCGGCAAGGCCGCCGCCGCGGGCGTGGTTGAAAGCCAGTACAATCTGGGCCTCCTCTACCAGTCGGGCTCGGGCCTGCCAAAGGACCTGGTTCGCGCCCGCGCCTGGTTCGAGCGCGCCGCGGCCAAGGGCGACGAACAGGCGAAGAAGGCCCTCGCGGAGATGGGTCCCAAGCCGCAGCTGAAGCCGGTCAAGCCGCCCGCGCCGCAGGCGTCGACGGCGCCCGCGCTCAAGCCCGCTCACAACATCAACGTTCGCGAGACCCAGCTCATACTCACGCGGCTTGGATACTACGACGGTCCGCTGGATGGACGAGCCAGCGTCGCCTACGACCGCGCGCTGGCCGAATATCGCCGCGATCAGTCGAGCGACGCGCCGCTCGCGGTCTACCAGCGTTGACCTAGCCGTCCGCAAGGTCGTAGGCCCGGGCGTGGACATCTACCTCCCTATCGCCGAGGTGGCCGTGAACGCCCCGCTGATCGTCCTCCTGGGCGCGGCTGTCGGCTTCATCTCGGGCATGTTCGGCATCGGCGGCGGCTTCCTGATGACGCCGATGCTCGTCTTCCTCGGCATTCCCGCGCCGGTGGCGGTTTCGTCGATGGCGAACCACGTGGCGGCCTCGTCGATGTCCAGCGTCATCGCCTACAGCCGGCGGCGGGCCGTCGACCTGCGGATGGGCGCGGTCCTGGCGGCCGGGGGCGTCGTCGGGGCGTTCGTCGGTGTGGAGCTGTTCCGCTGGCTGCGCCTGCTGGGTCAGGCCGACCTCGTCGTCTCGCTCTCCTACCTGCTTTTCCTCGGCGTCATCGGCGGCCTGATGCTGCTGGAGAGCCTTGGGGCCATCCTGCGCCGCCGGCGCAACGAGCCGCCGCCGCCGCGCCGCGACCGCCGGCCGGTGTGGCTGTACGGGCTGCCGCTCAAGATGCGCTTCCCGCGCTCGCGGCTGTACATAAGCGTGATCCCGCCCCTGGGTCTGGGCGTCTTCGTGGGGATCCTCTCGGCGATCATGGGCGTGGGCGGCGGCTTCATCCTAGTGCCGGCCATGGTCTACGTCCTGCGCATGCCGGCCGGCATGGTGGTGGGCACCAGCCTGCTGCAGATCATCATCACCACGGCGCTCACCGGCGTGCTCCAGGCCGGGCGCAACCAGACCGTGGACATCGTGCTCGCCACCCTTCTGCTGGTGGGCGGCATCGTCGGCGCTCAGTTCGGGGCGCGCGCCTCCTCCCGCTTCAGGGCCGAGGAACTGCGCGCGGTTCTGGCGCTCATCGTCCTCCTCGTCGGTTTGCGCATGGGGCTTGGGCTGTTTCTCACCCCCGAGGAGCCGTTCGTTCTCATGTCGGGGATGGGCTGATGGGCGCGCTCGCAGCCCTCGCCGCAGTCTCGATCGGCGCGGCGCCGGGCCCACCGCTGCCGCCAGCCCCGGCCGCGCAGGGCGCGCCCGTCATCTCGGCCGCCCTCACCGACACAAATGTCCAGGTGAAGTCCGACTTTCGCGGCGCCCGCATCGTGCTCTACGGCGCCGTCTTCGATGCGGCCGCACGGCCGTCCGATGTGGTCGTGTTGGTGCGGGGCCCCGAGCAACCCGTCCGTCTCACTCGCAAGACCAGGATCGCCGGCCTCTGGCTGAACAGCCGCCCGGTGGTGTTCCGCGGGGCGCCCGGCTTCTACCGCGCGGCCTCCAACCGGCCGCTGGAAGACATCGCCAATTTCGGCACGCTGCGCCGGCTGGGCGCCGGGGTCGACCATCTGCCTATCAACGCTCCGGCCGAGCAGCATATCGAGACCCGCTACGGCGTGCGCGACGTCGTCGTCTCCAGCCTGGGACCCGACTACTACGATTGGCGACGCGCCGTGGTGCGGCTCAAGGAGGCGGCCGGGCTCTACCACGAGGACGGACGCGGCGTACGGTTCGTGGATCGCGGCCTGTTTCGGGCGGAGATCGCGCTTCCGGCAGGGGCCCCCACCGGGATCTACAAGGCCGATATCCTGCTCTTCCAGAACGGCAAGCCGGTCGCGGCGCGCGCCAGGACCCTGACCGTCGAGAAGGTCGGGGTCGAACGGGCTCTTTACGTGTGGGCGCATGACAGGCCATGGTCCTACGGTCTGGCAGCCATGGCGTTCGCGCTGGCGGCCGGTTGGGCGGCCTCGGCGGCATTCCGGAGAGACTGATTGCTCATGGATGACGTAGGGCCCGCCGGTAAGGCGGAGGCCATTCCCGTCGCGCTTTGGGGCATCGCCCTCGTCGCGCTCGCGCCGTTCCCGATCACGGCGTTGCTCTACTGCTACGGACCAGCCGACTGGGCCGGCCCGTCGCTGACCCTGCTGCTGGCTTGGTCGGCGATCACCCTGGCGTTCCTGGGCGGGGTGCGTTGGGGCCTCGAAACCCGCGAGCCCAGCCCGCGCGCCATGCGCCAGGCGTTCTCGTTCCTGTGCGCCGTGGCCGCCGTGGTGATCCTCCTGGCCCGGGGTCGCGCGCCGGACACCTGGGTCCTGGGGGGCTTCGTCGGCGCCTTCCTGCTGCAATGGCTGTTCGATCACCAGACCCCCGACACCCCTTCCCGCTACCCGATCCTCTCCACGGCCGTCACCGGAGCCGCCTGCGTCTCGCTGGGCCTCGCCCTCGAAAGAGCGATGAACGGCTGACGCGCCAAACGCCGGGCGCGCCCGCGATTTCATCATCGTCCGAGCACCCGGCCGAGAGCACGACCGTTCGTCGCGCGCTGGGATGACAACGCTCGCCGAAGCGTGAGATTTGCGTCGGCGCCGCGAGTACGCGCGGTCGCGTCGGGGGGCGTGGGATGAATTTGGCGGACGCTGAACGACGGCTGGGGCAGTTCCTGTCGCCGCTGAGCGTCGACGCTTTCTTGGGTGAGGCGCTGGGCGGGGGCTTCCGGGTCGTGCGCCACGATGGACAGGCATCGCGCGCCGGGCTGCTGGGCCCCGATCCGCAAGCCGCGCTCGCCGGCGCCGTGCGCCTGGCCTCCAAGCTGACCTGGCACTCGGCCAATGCCTCGGGGCCGGCGCCCAGCCTGACCGATGTCCGCGACGCCGCCGATTTTCGCGAGCGGATCGCCGCCTTCCACGCGCGAAACTACTCCGTCCGCTTTCCCGACCTGCGGCCCCTGTCCCCGACGCTCGACGCCTTGGCGCGCTCCCTCGAGACGCTGATCCACGCGCCCGTCACCGCTTCGGCCTTCTGGAGCCGGGGCGGCATGCGCGCGCCGGTGCACTACGACGACCACGACCTGATCGTGGTGCAGCTAAACGGGACGAAGCGCTGGTACGTGGCCACACGGCCGTCCGAACTGTTCAACACCTGGAAGGGCGTCTCGGGCAATCCTCCGGACCTCGGCCCGCACGAGGTGGTCGACCTGGCGCCGGGCGACCTCATGTACCTGCCGCGCGGCACGTTCCACACCGTCGATTCCGACACGGAGTCCGTGCATCTGGCGATCGGCTTCACGCCGCTCACCCTGCGCGAGGCGATGATCGCGGCGCTGGATCATCTCTCAGACCTGAACCGCCCCCTACGCGCCACCGTGCTGGGCCGCGTCGATGGCGCAGACCTGGAGGCTCTGGCCCGGCCGGTGGCCGAGGCCGTGAGCCAGCTCCTGAACGCGGCCCGGACGCCTGGCTTTCTCACCGCCGCCCTCCAGCGCCGCTCGTCGCGCTCCGTCGGTGAGCTGCCGCCCCTCGACCGGCCCGCGGCGCCTGCTGCGCTCACCCTGGACACTGCGTTGCGCCACGCGGACCCGGCCTTCAGCGTTCTGGGCGCCAACGCCGAAACGATCGACTTCGCTTTCCCTGGCGGCCACCTCTACGTCCACCGCGGCGCCCAGGAGGCCGTGGTCTTCATCGCTGACACGGAAACCTTCCGCATCCGCGATCTGCCCGGTCCGATCGGCGACGACGTGCGGGTGGCCCTGGCCGCGCGGTTCGTGGAGGTGGGGTTCCTCGAGGTCGCCGAGCCGAGAGCCGGCGTCGCCGATCTGTTCGGCGCGGTGTCCGCCGGGGTTTAGCGCGGGGCCTGGTCGGCCACGTCCCACAGCTCGTCGATCCGCTGGCGGTAGATGCTGGCCACCGCGTACCGTGAACGCTCGGCGGCCTCTTCGCGGACCGACATCCAGTCCTCCTGGTCAGCCGCCAATGCGGCCGGCGACGCACCTGCCGCAAGGGCCGCGGCATAGGCCCGCTTCATCCGGCGGTCGAGGGCGGCGAGGTCCATGTCGGCGCACACCATGCGCCGCGCCGGGGTGGGGGCGTCGCCGCAGGCGAACGAGCGGCTGCGTTGAGGCGGGGCGACGGTGGTCGGGGCGTCACGCGCGGGCGCCACGACCGCCGGTTCGCGCGGCATGGGCGAGGGCAGCGGCGAGGGAGACGGGGCGGGGGCGGGCGACGGTGCGACTGGCGCCAGCATCATCGGCGGCTGGGCAGCGGCCGAAGCGGGCGCGCGCCGGGGCTCGCTGTCGCGCGGCAGCACGTCCAGTTTTCCCACCGTGGCGACGGACGGGATCGGCGGAGGCTTGAGGGCGGCGACTTCGACATTCATCGGCGAGGCGGCGGCTTCGACCTGGACGGCCGAGGGCGCGGGCTCATGGCGCGCGATCAGCAACCCGCCCCCGAACGCAACGGCCACGGCCGCGACCGCGCCGGCGACCGGCCAGACCCTTCGCCGCGGAGCGGGAAGCTGGGCGTCTTCCCAGGGAGCCTCCGGGTCGAGCCCCTCGACAGTCGGCTCGGGGCTTGCCCATGACCGCGGTTCGCTGGCGCGCAGCCTCCGCGGCGTGTCGTCGGCAAAAGTGGCGAAGCCCGGAAGCGAACCCTTGGGCGGGTCGCTCCGGAGGTCGTCGCTCGGCACGGCCAGCACCTCCTATCGCGGTCCCTCCGACGTTCAATCGTCGGCGCCCGATCAAGGTTGCGTGCAGCCTGGCGGATATTAGGCCGCGGCGACGGCTCGCTTGCGGCGCAGCAGGGCGCCGGCCATGCCGAAGCCGCCGATCATCAGCGCCCAGCTCGCGGGCTCCGGCACGGCGCCGGGCGGCGTCAGGGTGAGCAGGTCGCCCGCGAACTTCACGTTGTTGATCTGGGTGTTGCCCTGGGCGAACTGGTACCAGGAGTCTCCCGTGAAGCTCTTGACGATCAGCTGGCCGTTGAGCTGACCGCCGCCCCCGACGACGGCCGCGTTCGGCGCGAGCACCGAGCCCATCATGCCGAAATTGCCATTCTTGAAGCTGGTGGCGTCCTTGAGGTTGAACAGGACCTGGCTGGCGTTGCCGCCGTTTACCGACATCCCGCCGTCGAGCTGCAGGCTGGTCCCGCTCACGTTCACCAGGATGCTGGAGCCCGCGCCGAGGTTGATGGTGATGGTGTTGGTGTCGGACAGGATCGACGCGTCGATATCGAACACGTTGAGGCCCGCCTGGGTGGCGTTGAACGTGAGCTGGTAGCAGTTCGAGCCCGGAGAGCCCCAGCAGACCTGATCGACGGTGCCGGTGTTGGCATAGGTGTCGAGGTAGTTCGACAGCGCTACCAGGCGCGTGCCTTCCGCGGCGAAGTCCACCGTCGGAGCGCCGACGGTGATCGCGCCGTGCGACCAGCTGGGGTCGGCGGGGGTGCCGGTGTTTCCGACCAGCGAGGTGGCGCGAACGTCGCCGAAGGTCGTGCCGCCGGTCGCATACAGACTGCCGCCGACCACCAGGTCGGTGCCGGTCGGGGTCATCAGGCCGATGGTGTAACCGTCGAGGCTGGCGTTGCCGCCGACGGCCACGCGGCCCTCGGTGTCGCTGCTGCGAACCTTCATGTCGCCGAGGACGAACAGGTTGAAGTCGGCGGCCGTCTCGGCGCTCGCGACGGCCGGCGCGGCCAGGACGATCAGGGTGGCGGCGGCAAGCAGGATACGGCGCATGAGACAGGCTCCCGAGACGCACACACACGGGCGCCAACTGAAAAGGTGCTCTCCGGTATCCCCGGGGGCGGCCGCAAGCTACGCCTTGGTGGTTGTAAAGACCGCCGGGATTCCCCTCCAGGCAGAGCTGTGCCACCCATAATGGGCGCACGCCCTCGGCGGCTGCGGAGGGAGGGCGCGATGCGGCGATGGATCCTGGGCTTGGCGGCCGCGCTGGCCGCCCTTGTCCCCGCGATGGCGGCCGACTTCGCGCCCGCGCCGATGAACGACGTCACCCCGTGGACGCACACGCGCTTCGACGACGCGCCGGGGGACTTCGCGTTCGCCGTCGTGACCGACCTGGAAAGCGGCTATCGCACCGGCGTCTTCGACGTGGCCGTGGCGGACCTGAAGCTGCTGCGTCCCGCCTTCGTCATGACCGTCGGAGACCAGATCGACGGCGGGACGGAGGATGAGGCGAAGCTCGAAAGGGAATGGACCGAGTTCGACGCGCGGCTCGCCAGCCTGACGGCGCCCTACTTCCACGTGGGCGGCAACCACGACCTGACCAACCTCACCCAGCGCAAGGTCTGGGAGCGCCGGTACGGCGCCCGCTACTATCACTTCAGCTACAAGGGGGTGCTGTTCCTGGTGCTCGACACCGAGGACTACACACCCGCCCGCTTCGCCGAGATCTACCGCATGCGCGCCGACTACCTGGTCGCCCGGGAGACAGACCCCGCGAAGGCTCGGACTCTACCTTACGCCTCGCTGATGGAGGCGAAGGTAGGCGAGGTGGGCGAGGCCCAGAGCGCCTATTTCGAGAAGGTCATCGCCAAAAACCCCAAGGCGCGGCACGTCGTTCTGCTCATGCACAAGCCAGCGTGGCGCCGCGCGGGGACGGGCGGACTCGCCCGCATCGAGGCCGCGCTGAAGGGCCGTCCTTATACCGTGCTGAACGGCCATCTGCACCGCTATGGTCACGAGGCGAAGGAGGGCCACGATTACATCACCCTGGGCACCACCGGGGGGGAGTGGGCCGACAACCACACACCTGGGGCCTTCGACCACATCATGTGGGTGACGGTCACGAAGGATGGTCTATCCATCGCCAACCTCCGGCTCGACGGCGTGCTGGACAAGACCGGCCGGATTCCGGCAGGCGGCGACAAGCTGTGCCTCAGCCTGCATGGTCCCAATTGTCCGAAATGAGTTCGCGCATGCTGTCCGATGGCTACCACGACGTCGACCCGACCAAGATCGTCACGGTCGAGACCTCGCTGCAGATGTTCGCGCGGCCGGCGCGCCGGCCGGTCCCGGCCACGCCACCGTTCCGGCTTGTGCAGCTCGAGAACGTCGCCGCCGCCGAGTACCTCGACCTCTATCGCGCGGTGGGCCGTGACTGGCTGTGGTTCATGCGCCTGGCCCTCAGCGAGGCCGACCTCCTGAAGATCGTCCGGGACCCAAAGGTCGAAGTCTACAGGCTGGAGGGCGAGGGGGGCGTCGGCATCCTCGAACTCGACTTCCGCGAGGAGGGCGAGTGCGAACTGGCCTTCTTCGGCGTCTCGCCCGGCCTCGTCGGCACGGGCGCGGGGCGCTGGCTGATGGACCAGGCCATCGAACTCGCCTGGTCGCGACCGATCCGCCGCTTCTGGGTCCACACCTGCACCCTCGACCACCAAGGCGCCGTGGCCTTCTACATGCGCTCGGGCTTCGTCCCCTTCCGCCGCAAGGTCGAGATCACCGACGACCCCCGCCATCTGGGCCGCTCGCCTAAGGACACCGCCCCGCACTTCCCCTTCATCGAGGCTAGAAGAACACCGCCAGCCCGGCCACCAGCGCGGGCCGGGTGAACGACGTGTGCGGGTCCGGGCGCGGCGTGGCGCCGACGAAGGTCAGCGAGGCCTCGGCCCGGCCGAGCTCGCGCACCACGCCCAGCGCCACGTCGTAGCGGCTGCGTTCGGCGACCCGGCCGCCCAGCCGGCGCAGCGCGCCCACATGCCCGGTAAGTCGCCAGCGGTCGGCGGGCCGTAGCGCTGCGTTCAGCTCGGCGTACGCGCTTGTCACGCCATGCCGCGGGTAGTCCGGCGCCAGCGAGACCCGTCCGCTGACCGGCCCGTGGGACAACCCCGCATAAGCCTCGGTGTAGTCGATGGAATACTCCCGGTCGAAGTAAGGCCGGTACTCCACGCGGTTCACCCCCAGGTCCCAGCCCGGCCCGCCCGCGAACTGCCCCGCGATGCCGGCATAGGCTTGGTAGCCGAGCAGCCGAGCCCCGCGCACGGCTGGATCGTGGCCGATTAGGGTCCCGCCCACGTAGGCGCCGCTGGCATGGTCGTAGTTGGCCGAGACGGTCGCGACGCCGCGCCCGTCGGTCAGGGAGAAGCCGCGCAGGCGGTAGTCGCTGGCAAGGCCGACGGCGCCGCTGAGCTGCGCCATGGCCACGCCGGGGGCGAGCCCGCTCACGGCGACGGCCAGGGTCAGGCTGAGGGCGCGGCCGAGCCTCACCGGGCGGGCGGCGCCGCGCGGGCGGCCAGGGGGACCCGCCCGCCACAAGCCTTCAGCGTCGCGCACGCGTCCACCGCGCCGCCGGCGCCCGCCAGCAGCGTCGCGGGCCGCCCGCGTGGGCTGCGCTCGCGCAACAGGGCGTAGAGCCCGCTCACATGGGCCGCAGCGTACGAGCTGCCGCTGACCAGGCCGAAGCCGCCGCCGGGCTCGGTGGTGGGGATGTCGCGTCCCGGCGCGGCGAAGGTCCCGGGCGCGCCGCCGGGCAGGGCGGCCACCGCCACCACGCCCCGATGCGAGGCGGGGAAGCCGCCGCCCGGAAGCGCGGGATCGACCGCGGCCACCACCGCCGTCCCGCGCGCCGTCGCCACGTCGATCAGCCGCCCGAGCAGCAGGTTCCGCGGCCCGCCCAGGCTCATGTTGATCACCTTGGCGTTGCGCTCGATAGCGAAGCTCAGCGCCTTGGCGAGGCTCAGCGTGTCGCAGATCGTGTCGGCGGCCGTCTTCTGCCAGCAGGCGCGGAGCGCCATCAGCCGAGCACCCGGCGCGATGCCGGCCACGCCCAGCCGGTTGTCCGCCAGGGCAGCGATCACGCCCGCGACGCCGGTGCCGTGCGCCTCTGCCGTCGCTGGATGGCCGATGGTGAAGTCTTCGCGCACCGCCACCTGGCCCGCCAGATCGGGATGCCGCGGGTCCACCGCGCTGTCGATCACTGCCACCCGCACGCCCCGCCCGGTGGCCGCCCCGCGCAGCTCGGCCAGCTTCCAGGCGCTCGCCGCCGGCTGCAGCGGGAACAGCGGATCGTTCGGCGCCGCCAGGCCGCGATAGCTCTGCATCGGTTCGGACCATTCCACGGCACGGTCGCGCGCCAGTTCGGCGGCCACTGCCGCGGCGCTGCGCCCCTCGGGCGCCTCCAGCACGAAACAGTCCATGCCGATCAGCGGCATCGGCCAGTCCGTGACCCGCGACAGGCCATGCTCGCGCGCCAGCCGGTCGGCCGTCCGTTGGCGCGCCGTCCGCGCCGCGCCGTCGCCATAGCCGCCGGAGTAGGCCGCGCCCGGCCGGAAGTGGTCGGGCGCCATCCGAAGCATCACCAGCACCTGCCGTTCGGTCGCCTCGGAGGCCGCGGCCCACGCCGCGCCGGCGCAGGCCAGCCAAGCCGCCAGCACGGCGAGCAGCAGTCGCCGCCAACGGGTCATCAGCGTCGGCCGATCGGCTCGGCGACCACCACGGCCCGGTCTGCTCTGAGCGCCGCCAGAGCCGCCGCGCGCCGCGCCGGAGTGACGTGCAGCACATAGCCGTTGGCCGCCGTGGGCCCATCGACCAGTCGCGCGCCGCTTACTTTCAGGATCCCGCGCATCCGCTGTTCCGTGGTCTCGGGCAGGAAGACCACCACGATATTTCCCGCCGCGGCGGGGGCCGCCGGCGCCTCGCCCAGCGCACGATACTCCGCCGGATCGCGTTGCGGCAGCCAGGCGGCGCCGGCCGTCACCGCCAGCGCCGCCGCCACGCCCCAGCCCGCCCATGCGGACGCGCTGCGGGTCCGGGACCTGTCCTTTTCGGGCGTGTCCTCGTTCGCCAGCCGGGTCCGCATTTCGGCCCAGCCCCGTTCGACGTCCAGCGGCAGCCGCGCCACCTCGGCCTCCAGCCGCGCCTCAGTCGCCGCCTCCGCCCGGCACTCGGCGCAGGCCACAAGATGGGCCTCCACGCGCTCACACTCGGCGGCCTCCAGTCGCCCGGTCACGTACCAGGGCAAGAGCTCCTGGACGCTCCGATGTCCGTCACTGTCCAAACGGAACCCCCCGTTCCATCGCCGTCACCATGTCTCCCCTTCCAGCCGTCCCGCCAGCATGGCCTTCAGGTAGCGCCGCGCGTGCAGCATCCGCGACTTCACCGTGCCCACCGGACAATCCAGGATCTCGGCGATCTCGGCATAGCCGGCCTCGTGGAAATAGGTCAGGTCCACCACCGCCCGGTGCTCGGCCGAGAGCTGGCTCATGGCGCTCCAGAGGATCGCCTGGGTCTGCCGTCGACTGACCTCCTGCTCGGGGCCGGGCGCCAGGCTGGGGCGATCCTCGGCGTCCTTGTCCTCCATCGGCTCGTCGTGCCGCGACCGGGCCTTCAGCGCCGTGCGGTAGGCGATGGCAAAGATCCAGGTCGAGACCTTGCTGGTCCCGTTGTAGGCCTCGGGCTTGCGCCACACGACCATCAGCGTGTCGTTGAGGGCCTCCTCCACCAGGTGCGGGCGTCGAAGGATGTTGGACAGGAACCGCGTCAGCCGCGGGTGATAGATCCGATACAGCTGCTCGAACGCCCGCAGGTCGCGCGTCGCGATCCGGTCGAGCAGGCGCGCCTCGTCCAGCGCCAGCGGGATGGCCGCTCCGCCGCGCTCACCGTTCGCCTGGCCGCCCGTCTCGAGCATGAGCCTCCTTCGCACTCGACCGGTCTATGCCCCTGGCGGCGCGATCGGTTCAAAGCGTGGCGCGCATCCCGCCAGCATGAACCTTTTCGGTAGGGCCCGGCATCAATTCTCGGCGCGACCGGAGAGGCCGGCTCGCCCAAGCACTCCACCGTGCCAGGAGCCCCCGATGCGTTCCGTCCTGCTTGTCGCTACAGCCGTGCTCGCCCTCGCCGCCGGCCAGGCGCACGCCACTGCCATCGTCGATCCCGCGGGCGACTTCCTGCCCAGCTTCGTGGGGGCGCATGACGCCGACCTCGACGTCCTCGCCTTCTCGGTCGCCTACGACGATGTCGCCCAGGCGTTCAACTTTCACGCCACCCTGGCCGGCGAGATCGATCCGGCGCGCGCAGGCGTCTACGTCATCGGCGCCAACACCGGCACGGGGACCATCCAGCCCTTCGCCGGCATCGGCGCGCATAATGTGATCTTCAACCAGGCGATTGTGGTGCAGAAATCCGGCGCGGCGGCGGTCAGCGGCAACAACATGAGCGCCACCATCTCGGGAGCCAGCTTCAGCTTGGTGGTGCCCTTGGCGTTCCTGCCCTCTACGGGCTTCGCGCCCACCGAGTACGGGTTCAACCTCTGGCCGCGGAATGGCGTAGGGAACAACAACCAGATCAGCGACTTCGCCCCCGACAACGCGAACATCACGGGCGTGCCCGAGCCCGGCGCCTGGGCGCTGATGATCCTAGGCTTCACCGCCGCCGGCGCGGGCCTGCGCCGCCGTCGCCGCGTGTGGGTCGCTAGTCCCGTCTGGCGATCCCACGGCCGCCCGACCGCCCCGCTAAAATCCCCCGGCGAGCGCGGTCGGGCGGGACCGTGAACTAATCCCCCACCAGCTGCCGCCAGCCGACGGCACGGACGCGTTCAGCGCCCAGTGCGCCGGCCAGCGGCGGCCGCATGAACATCCCGGCGAAGGCGGCGTCGCGCACATTGAGCCCGCCCGCGTAGGCTCCGAACGCCGGCAGGATCACCCGCTCGCCGTCGGTCACGAAGCAGCGCCGCCGCACCGTGCCGCGCGGCGCCTTCACCTTGGCGGCCGGGTGCAGGTGGCCAGCCACCTCGCCGGGCTGGGCGCCGGCCTGCGGCTCGTGGCGCAGGATCAGCGCCGCCACGGCGATCTCGTCCGCTGTCTCGCCCGGCAGCGCCTGCGGCCCGTCGGCGTCGTGGTTGCCCACCACCCAGACCAGCCGCCGACCCACGGCGAGCGCCCGGAGGCGATCGGCGTCGTCAGCCGCCAGCCGGCCTTCCGACTTCCGGTCGTGGAAGGTGTCGCCCAGCAGCACGACCGCCGCGGGCGCCAGCGCCGCCACCTCGGCCTCCAGCCGCCTCAGCGTCTCGCGTGTGTCGTACGGCGGCAGCATCTGGCCGCGGGCGGCGTAGCTCGACCCCTTCTCCAGGTGCAGGTCGGCCACGATCAGCATCCGCTCGCCCGCCAGCCACAGAGCGCCCGAGCAGCGGAACGTCACCTCGACCCCGCGCACCCGCGTCGCCAGGCCTCCGCAGTCGCTGGCGCCGAACCGGTAGGCAAACGGGAGACTCACGTCGTTCACTGCAGCGCCTCTGCGATCAAATCTTCCTCGGCCTCGGCCAGGATCATCTCGCCGGCTTGGCCGGGCGAGCGCTCCTTACCGATCTCCAGCAGGATCGGCACCGAGAAGGGGCTCAGATGGTCCAGCGGCGCGTGACGGATTCGGCCGCGGATGCGCGCCAGCATGTCGCCCAGCCGCGCCACGTCGATGAGGCCGGTCGCCGCATCGGCGCGCGCACAGCGCAGCAGGAGGTGGTCCGGCTCGTGCCTGCGCAGGACGTCGTAGATCAGGTCGGTCGAGAAGGTGATCTGTCGCCCCGTCTTCTGCTGCTCGCCCGGGAACCGCTTTTCGATCAGCCCGGCGATGATCGCGCAGCCCTTGAAGGCGCGCTTCATCATGAAGCTCTCGTGGAGCCAGGCCTCCAGGTCGTCGCCCAGCATGTCCTCGGCGAACAACTCGTCGAAGTCGAGGCGGTCCAGCGGTTTCAGCGCCCAGATCGCCATGGCGTAGTCGTTGCAGACGAAGCCCAGCGGCCCCACGCCCAGCCGCTCCAGGCGCTTGGTCAGCAGCATGGCCAGCGTCGTGTGCGCGAGCCGACCCTCGAAGGGATAGACCACCATGAAGTTGCGGTTCCCGCGCGGAAAGGTCTCCAGCAGCATCTCGTCCTCGCCGACGATCAGCGACCGGTCCTTCTGCGCCCCCAGCCACTCGCGCACGTCGGTGGGCAGCACGCTCCAGTGGTTCTCGTCGAACATCAGCTCGCGCACGCGCTTGGCGAGATAGGTGGACAGGGCGAACTTCGACCCGCCCCACGACGGCATCTTGGGGTCCTTGTGGTTGGCTGGCCGCACCAGGACGTCCAGGTTGGTCACGCCCACCAGCTCCCAGACCTGGCCCGCGAAGACGAAGGTGTCGCCGGGGTCGAGCATCTCCAGCATGCCCTCCTCGACCTCGCCCACCTTGCGGCCCCCCCGGTTGCCGCGCATGGCGATCCGCACCGACAGCACGGCCGGCGAGACGATGGCCCCCACGTTCAACCGATGCCGCTGCGCCACGTTCTGGTCCCTGACCTTCCAGCGCCCGTCGGGTAGCTGAACGATGCGTCGGAATCGGTCGTACGTCTTGAGCGCGTAGCCGCCGGTCGAGACGAAATCGACCACGGCCTCGAAGTCTTCCCAAGGCAGGTCGCGATAGGGCCCGGCCGAACGCACCTCGTCGTACAGCTGCAGCATGTCGAACGGCTCGGAAACCGCGCAGCCCATGACGTGCTGCGCCAGCACGTCCAGCGCCCCCACCCGCGGTGGGTCGCCGTCCAGCTTGTTCTCGGCGATGGCCTCGCGAGCGGCCTGGCACTCCAACATCTCGAAACGGTTGGCCGGCACGAACAGCGCGCGGCTGGGCTCATCGAGCCGGTGGTTGGCCCGACCGATCCGCTGCACCATCCGCGACGCGCCTTTGGGGCTGGCGAGCTGGATAACCAGATCCACGTCGCCCCAGTCGATCCCCAGGTCCAGGGTGGAGGTGCACACCACGGCCCGCAATTCGCCCCGCGCCATCGCCGCCTCCACCTTGCGCCGCTGCTCGGCCGCGAGGCTGCCGTGGTGCAGAGCGATCGGCAGGCTGTCGTCGTTCAGCCGCCACAGTTCCTGGAACGCGAACTCGGCCTGGAAGCGTGTGTTGACGAACACCAGCGCCGTACGGCTCCGCCGGATGACGTCATAGACCTCCTGCATCGCGTGCTGCGCCGTATGCCCCGACCATGGGACGCGGCCTTCGCTCAGCAGCACGTCCACCACCGGCTCCGCCCCCGCGGGCCCGCGGATCAGGGCGATGCGTTCAGTTCCTCCCCCGCCGGCGGAGGGGGACACCGAAGGGGTGGAGGTGGCTTCCTCCACGACGGCCAGGGAGGAAACCCCCTCCGTCGGCTTCGCCGCCACCTCCCCCTGCGGGGGAGGAACGTGGCTCGCCATCCAATTCTTGATCACCAGCGGGTCGTCGACCGTCGCGCTCAGTCCCACCCGCCGCATGTTCGGCGCCAGCGTCTGCAGCCGCGCCAGGTCCAGGGCCAGCAGGTCGCCGCGCTTGCTCGCATGCAGCGTGTGGATCTCGTCCAGGATCACGCAGCGCAGGTCCTCGAAATAGAGCCGCGCCCCCTCCCAGGCGCACAGCAGCGCCAGCTGCTCGGGCGTGGTCAGCAGGATGTCCGGCGGCTTCACCCGCTGCCGTTGGCGCCGCGCGATGCCGGTGTCGCCCGTGCGGCTCTCGGCCACCACGTTCAGGCCCATTTCCAGGATCGGCGCGTTGAGGTTGCGCTCCACGTCCACCGCCAGGGCCTTCAGCGGGGAAATGTAGATCGTGTGCAGCCCCCTCGGCGTATTGGCCGGCGGCCGCTCGCTGAGCTCGATCAGCGTCGGCAGGAACCCGGCGAGCGTCTTGCCCCCGCCCGTCGGCGCGATCAGCAGCGCGTCGCGGCCCGCGCGACCCTGGGCCACCATCTCCAGCTGATGCGTGCGCGCCGACCACCCGCGCCTGGCGAACCAGGCCCGGAACCGTTCCGGCAACAGGTCGGCGGGGCTTCCCCCAAGGGCCTCGGCGGCGTCGGCCATTCCGACGCCTATAACACGTTCCCGTTCCGTTTCACGTTCCATGATCCTTAGGGGCTGGCGTTCGGCGCGAATTCAGGCTGGAAAGAGGCCGATGCGTTTCAGTCTCGTCTTCCTGGCCTGCGCCGCGCTGGCGGCGTGCTCGCCAACGCCGGCCAGCCGTCCCGCCCAGGCCGCGGCGCGCACGGCCGAAGGCTTCCCGCTGCCGGACCGTTCGGTAGCGGGGATCGTCGCTCCGGAGTGGTCCAGCGGATCCGACCGCGACGCCGCCGACGAGTCGGGTCAACTGATCCGAGGGCTGGAGATCGCGCCCGGCATGAAGGTCGCCGACATCGGCGCAGGCTCGGGCTACCACACCCTTCGCCTCTCGCCGGCTGTCGGGCCGACCGGCATGGTCTACGCCGAGGACATCGTAGAGGCCTATATCTCTGGCCTGCGCCGCGAGGCAGAGCGCCGTAGGCTGACGAACATCCGTATCGTGGTGGGGACGGCCGACGATCCGAAGCTGCCGGCGAAGACCATCGACCGTGCCGTGCTGGTTCACATGTACCACGAGGTCGAGAACCCCTATGCCCTGCTGTGGCATCTGGCCGGTGCGCTGAAGCCGGGCGCCCGGGTCGGCGTGATCGACCTGGACCGCACGTCGTCGTCCCACGGCATGCCGCCGGCGCTGCTGACGTGCGAGTTCGAGGCCGTGGGCTACAAGCAGCTCAGCTCGGGCCCCATGGCCGGCGGCGTCGGCTATCTCGCCATCTTCGAGGCGCCGACGAAGCGTCCCAGGCCCGTCGACATCAAGGCCTGCAAGGCGCGCTAGGGCCGTGTGCGACACCCTCGCCGCGCTCGCGTCGTCGACGGCCAGGGGCGCCGCCCTGTTCGCCAAGAACAGCGACCGCGAGCGCAACGAGGCCCAGGTCCTCGAAGTCCATCCGTCCCGCGAAGGCCTCGCGGGGCGGCCGCTGCGGACCACCTACATCACCATTCCGGACGTCGGACGCACCCACGCCTGCCTGCTCAGCCGGCCCTTCTGGATGTGGGGCGCCGAGATGGGCGCCAACGAGCACGGCGTGGTCATCGGCAACGAGGCCCTGCACGCCAAGACCCCGGCCCAGCGCCGCCGCGCCCTGATCGGTATGGATCTGGTCCGGCTGGGCCTGGAGCGCGGCGCCACCGCGCGCGAGGCGCTGGAGGTCATCGTCGACCTGCTGGAGCGCCACGGCCAGGGCGGCGACTGCGGCCACCTCGGCCGCTTCTACTACAACAACGGCTTCATCATCGCCGACCCGACCGAGGCCTATGTTCTGGAGACCGTCGGCCGCTCCTGGGTCTGGCAGAAGGTGAGAGGACATCGTGCGCTGTCCAACGCCTATTCCATCGGCGCCGACTGCGACGCCCTCAGCCTCGACCTCGACCGCGGCGCGCCCTACGACGTGGCCGCCAGCCTGATCGACGAGGCCCGCGACGCCGTCAGCTTCGGCCGCGGTCGCTGCGCCCGAGGCCAGACGTTGCTCGACCGCGCCGCTCCGGCGCTGACGCCGGGCGCCATGATGGCCGTACTCCGCGACCACGGCGACGATCCTCACTGGACGCCAGCCCGCACGACGAACCGCACGATCTGTATGCACGCCTCAGCGGGCGCGCGGCGCAGCCAGTCCGTCGCGTCGATGGTCAGCGAACTCGCGCCCCGCCGCACGGTCCACTGGGTCACCGGTACGTCGGCGCCCTGCACCGGACTCTTCAAGCCCTTCGTCTTCGGCGCCGCCATCCCGCCCTTCGGCCCTCCGCCGACCGACCGCTGCGACCCGGCGTCGCGTTGGTGGAACCACGAGCGGCTGCACCGCGCGATGCTTGGCGACTTCACGCCCGCCCTGGCCGCCATCGCCACCGAGCGCGACTCCCTGGAGGCGGACTTCCAGGCTCGCGTCGACCGCGCCTTCATGGATGGCGACCTCGACGCCGCAATCCTCGACTGCTGGGCGCAGGGCGACGCCGCCGAGGCGCGCTGGTCGCGCGAACTCGCCCCGCGCCCGCCGACCGAGCCTGCCGCCCATCGTGGAAGCTGGGCGCGGCTGAACAAGGTCGCCGGCCTCAACCACGGGAATCTCCGCGCGCCCTGACCCGCGGCGCGTCGTTCCGGCGCCTTCCCTCTTGCCGACCCGCGTCTGGGCGGCGGTGCAGGAGTGGGGCTAGTCATGAACCTGAAGCTGAAATCCATCGCCGGCGCGCTGTCGCTGATCGCCGCCACCGCCATCGCGGACGCGGCCCAGGCCGGCTACTTCATCACTCCCTATGCCCAGCTGGGCTCGGGGGTGGACAACGGCTATGTCGCCAACGGCGTCACTTCCGGTTCGGCCAACGTGGATAATGGCGGCTTCGCGGAGTCCCACGTCGATCTGACGACGGGCACGATCAAGACCTACCTGGGCTTCTCCGCCGCCGACGTCACCGGCGGGCCGTTCGGCCAGGCGGCGGGCGTATTCGGCGACCGCATCACCTTCTCCGGCCCTGCCGGCAGCTCGATCGGCTTTTCGGTCAATTTCGACGGCCTGATCTATGGCGACGACGATCTGCCCGATGCGGACGAGATCTTCCAGATCGGGCTCATCGCCAACCTGCGGGTCTTCGACGCCGCGGCCGGCGCCACCTCGGCCAATTTCGCGTCCAAGGCGGGCGCGCTGGTGTCCGACACGATCAACCTGGATTTCAGCAATCCAGGAGCCTCGTTCTATCACGAACTCGACGAGACCCTGTCCGGCGACCTGATCACTCTGGGCGGTGTCGGCGCCTACGACGTCTTCGTCAGCTTCTCGATCTTCACCGCCATGAACAATCACCCGGCGACGATCACCATGGACTTCCTCAACACCGCCACCTTCGACATCGCCGCCGACCCGGGCGTCACCTACACCTCCGAAGCCGGCATTCTGGGCGCCGAGATCACGCCCACCGCGGTCCCGGAGCCGGCTGCCTGGGCCTTGATGATCCTGGGTTTCGGCGCGACCGGCGCCATGGTCCGCCGGCGGCGGAGCCGGTTCGCCACAGCCTGGGCTCGCGCCTCATAGATTGAGAATTATTCATTTCGGGCAGCGCGGAGCGGGCCCTAAGCCTCGCGGTCACACAACCTCCGGGGGTTACATGTTCCGCACCGCCTGCTCCGTCCTCGCGCTCAGCGTCGCCCTGGTGGCCGCCGCGCCCGCCTTTGCTCAGGCGGCGGCCGTGCCCGCCACGGCGCCCGCCCAATCGGAGGACGCGCGCCTTGCTGCCTTCTTCCAGGCTTCGTTCCTGGAGAGCGCCCGCCTCAGCCCCGAGACCCTCACCCAGCTCGGCATGAAGGAGCGCTACAACGAGCTGGGCGACTACACCGAGGCCGGCCAGAAGCAGGCCCTGGCCGTGGCCGAGGCCCAACTCTCGCAGATGAAGCGCGACTTCGATCGTTCGAAGCTCTCGCCCGCCTCGCAGCTCTCGTACGACCTCTTCGAGCGCAACGTCGCCACCCAGCGCATGTTCGAGAAGTGGTACTGGCAGAACTACGCGGTCTCCTCGAACGGCAGCGCGCTCGACAACCTGCCGGTCATGCTGATCAACGCCCACAAGGTGGACAGCGCCGCCGACGCCGAGGCCTATGTCGCGCGCCTCAAGGCCGTCGAGCGGGTGGCCAAGGAAGTCTCCGACGACATCGACCAGCGCACGGCCAAGGGCTTCTTGCCGCCGGCCTTCGTGTTTGGCCGGGTCATCCCCGACGCCCAGACCCAGATCAAGGGCGCACCCTTCGACACCGGCGCCGACCACCCGCTATGGGCCGACTTCAAGACCAAGGTCGCTGCGCTCAAGACCGACGACGCCACCAAACAGAAGCTGCTGGCCGCTGGCGAGGCGGCGCTGAAGGGCGAGTTCAAGCGCGGCTATGAGCGCTACATCGTCTCGCTGCAGGGCATGCAGAACAAGGCGACGAAGGTCGACGGGGTCTGGGCCCTGCCCCAGGGCGACGCGTTTTACGCCGACATGGTGGGCTTCTTCACCACCACCAAGCTGACCCCGGATCAGATCCACCAGACGGGCCTCGCCGAGGTCGCCCGCATCCGCGGCGAGATGGAGGTCATCAAGGCCAAGGTTGGCTTCAAGGGCACGCTGGAGGAGTTCTTCCGCTTCGTGCAGACCGACCCCAAGACCCACTACCCCAACACCGACGCCGGCAAGCAGCAGTATCTCGCCGACGCCAAAAAGATCATCGCCGACTACATGGCCGTCGCGAACAAGCAGTTCTCCACCCTGCCGAAACAGGCCCTGGAGGTCCGCGCCGTCGAGCCGTTCCGCGAGAAGACCGCGTCTACGGCCTTCTACAACCAGGGCACGCCCGACGGCTCGCGGCCGGGCATCTTCTACGTGAACCTCAGCGACATGACCCAGGTCCAGAAGGTCCAGCTTCCCGCCATCGCCTACCATGAGGGCGCGCCGGGCCATCACTTCCAGATCGCCCGCAGCCAGGAGCAGACCGACCTGCCGATGTTCCGCCGGCTATCCTACTACGGCGCCTACACCGAGGGCTGGGGCCTCTACGCCGAGAAGCTGGGCAAGGAAGCCGGCTTCTACCAGGACCCTTACGACGACTTCGGACGCCTCAGCCTGGAGATCTGGCGCGCCGCCCGCCTGGTGCTCGACACCGGCATCCACGCCAAGCACTGGAGCCGCGACCAGGCCATCGCCTACATGAAGGCCAACACGCTGAACTCCGACCTCGACACGGCGCGCGAGATCGACCGCTACTTCACCAGCCCCGGCCAGGCGACCAGCTACAAGGTGGGCCAGCTCAAGATCTCGGAACTGCGCGCCAAGGCCGAGAAGGCCATGGGGCCGAAGTTCGACATCAAGGCCTTTCACGAGACCATCCTGGCCGCCGGCGCCCTGCCGCTGGACGTCCTGGAAGGCCGCGTCGACGCCTACATCGCCACGGCGAAATAGGCTCAGCCGATCGCGTCGGTCAGCAGGCTGATCGCAGTCGGGATATCCTCGGCCTCGATCAGCCCGTAGCCCAGGGCGAACCCCTGGGCGGCCGGCCGTTCGGCGGCGAACGGCGCCAGGGTCTCCACTCGCAGGCCCGCCGCCAGCGCCCGCGCCGCGACGGCCGTTGCGTCGCCGTCCTTCAGCAGCGCCGCGACGTGCAGCCCGGCCGAGCTCGGCGTGACCTCCAGCGCCTCGCACCGGTCGAGCGCCGCAAGCATCGCCGCCCGCCGGGCCGCATAGACCTTTCGCATCCGCCGTACACGCCGCGCCAGGTGGCCCTCGGCGATGAAGGCGGCCAGCGCCGCGTGCTCGATCGCCGGGCCGTGCCAGTCGCTCAGCGCCCGCGACTCGGCCAGAGCGTCGCGCAGCGGCGAGGGCGCGACCACGAAGCCGATCCTGAGCGCCGGCAGCAGGCTCTGCGAGAACGTTCCGACATAGGCGACGCGGCCGGCGTCTTCCGCGAACAGCGGCGGCCGCGCCGGCCCCTCGAACCGGAATTCGCCGCCGTAGTCGTCCTCGACCACCAGCGCTCCGGTCCGCCGCGCAAAGTCCAACAGCGCCGCCCGCCGCCGGTCAGACATCGCCACCCCCATGGGGAACTGCTGCGCGGGCGTCACGCAGATCACGGCCGCCTCGGCGGGCAGGGCGCCCACCACCAGGCCCTCGCCGTCGACCGGAACCGCCCGCACCTGCGCGCCGGCCGCGGCGAACGCCGCCCGCGTCGCCGGATAGCCGGGGTCCTCGACGGCGACGACGCGCCCCGCCGCTGTCCGCGCGATCAGGTCGAACGCCTGCTGCGCGCCCACGGTCACCACGATGTCTTCCGCCCCGCAGGCCAGGCCTCGTGCGAACGACAGGTGGCCGGCGATGGCCTCGCGCAGCGCGGGATGTCCCACAGGCTCGCGGTAGCCGGACGGCGCTCGCGAGAACTGGCGCAGCGCCCGGCCGGTCAGCCGCCCCCAGATGTCGAACGGGAAGCTCGTGCTGTCCGGCAGCCCGGGCCGCAGGTCGAACCGTGCCGCGGGCGCCGCCGCTCGCCGCGCCGACGCCGCCGCGCCGCCGCCGGTCACAAAGGCGCCCGCTCCCGGTCGCGTCGTGATCAGACCCTCGCTCAACAGGATGTCGTAGACCCCCGTCACCGTGTTGCGGGACAGGCCCAGGCCGACCGCCAGCGCCCGACTGGCCGGCAGCTGCAGCCCCGCCGCCAGCCGCCCGTCAAGGATCGCCGCGCGCAGCTGAGCGTGCAGCTCGCGCCGCACATGTCGCGAACCCGGCTCCGGCAGTTTCAGCCCCAGCTCGAGGACGGCGCTCATCGCCCTGTTGTGCGCGAGCCTGGGGGCGGCCTCAAGGGCGCGTCCGACAGACCCGAACTGGCGCCCTGAACTTCCCCCGGATTGGCCCTCGTCCGCGCGCGAGTGGGCGGCCAGAACCGCCGTTATGACCCTTGCCGAAACCGACCGCCGCCGGCTGCTCCAACTGGCCCTGCTCGCCGCGCCGACCCTGGCGGCGGTCGCGCCCGCCGCCGCCCAGCCGGCCGTCGCCTCCGGCCTCCACGACTTCGACTTCTTCGTCGGGACCTGGGACGTACACCACCGCCGCCTGCGCAAGCGCCTGGCCGGCAATAGCGACTGGGAAGAGTTCAAGGGGACCACCCGCTGCCAGTCCCTGCTGGGCGGCGTCGTGAATCTCAATGAGAGCAAGGCGGTCCGCGAGACTGGCCCGACCAACGGCATGGGGCTGCGCGTCTACGACGCCAAGTCCGGGCTCTGGGCCGACTGGTACGTCACCGCCGCGGGCGGCCACGCGCTGGGCGATCCGGGGATCGGCCGGTTCCAGGGCAAGGTCGGCGACTTCTTCTCGGACGACACCTTCGAAGGGAAGCCGATCAAAGTCCGCGGTCGCTTCACCTCGATCTCGGACGGTCTCGCCCAGTGGGAGCAGGCCTTCTCGCCCGACGCCGGCCAGACGTGGGAGACCAACTGGGTGATGCGATACGTGCGAACAGCCCGAACGTGATCGTCCGCCCTGCGACCGTCGCCGACCTGCCGGCCCTGGTCCCCCTGTTCGACCGCTACCGTCAGTTCTACGGCCAGCCGGCCGACGCGCCCCGCGCTTACGCCTTCCTGGCTGAGCGCTTCCTTCGGGCGGAGTCGGTGGTGCTGATGGCTTTTGAAGGGGGCGAGGCCGTGGGCTTCACCCAGCTCTACCCGTCGTTCTCGTCGGTCCGCACCGCGCGGCTGGTGATCCTCAACGACCTCTACGTCGATCCCGCCCGCCGCCGCTCAGGCGTGGGCGAAGCCCTGGTCCGGGCCGCCGTCGACCATGCGCGAGGGCAGGGCGTCGCCGGCCTTGTCCTGCAGACCGGAGCGGACAACGCAGCCGCCCAAGCGCTCTACGAACGCCTCGGCTGGACCCGCGAGAGCGGCTTCTACGAATACGGCCTGCGCCTGGCCTGACTACCGTCAGCCGCTCAGCAGCTCGGCCAGCGCGTCGGCGTGGGTGAACTGGGCCAGCACGCCGGCGCCGGCGAGCGTGCGGAACGCCACCTCGGGCAATCCGAGCCATGGCGTATGCGGCGGCTCGGCCCCGAGCGCGGCGGTGTGCGCCACCGCCCACGCACCGCCCGTGACGTCCGGCACGCGCCAGCCGGCGGCGTAGAGCGCGTGTTCGGCGGCATAGCCGGCGCTGGTGTGGGCGAACTGAGCCTGGATGTCGCGAATGAGCTGGGCGCGCACGGCCGGATCCCTCAAGGCGTCGCGGTCCGCGGGTATGGCGCTCAGGGTCTGGTCCAGAGCCGCTGCCAGAAAGTCGCTCCGCGTACGGCGGCGGATCAATTCGCCAAGGCCCTCAATGAGATGCGGCTGGTCGAGGATAAGTCCCGTCATCCGCTTCACCGGTCCGCTGCGGTGACCGGGGGCCAGGCCGCGGGGAGAGCGAGGGTTCATCAGCACGCCGCGCGCCACGCGTCCTGGATGCGCCGCTGCGAACGCCAGAGCCGCGGCCGTCCCGCCGTCCCGCGCGAACAGGGCGATTTCGCGCAGGCCCAGGGCCGTCGCCAGCGCACCCAGGTCGTCGGCCGCCGTGTCCAGATAGTCCCCCATGGCGGGGGACGTCAGGCCGAATCCGGGCCGCTGCGGCACGATCGGCCGCAAACCCAGGGCCTGCAACGCCGCCGCCAGCCGGGGTGGCAGGCTGCGCCCCGCCGTGAAACCGTGGAACACCACCGCCGGTCGTCCGCTCGCCGGGCCATAGTCGAGGAACGCCAGCCGCCGGCCGCCTGGCCTGGGCATCAGCCGCAGCCGCGCCGGAGGTCCGCCCGAGGTGAACACGGGCTCGGCCACCGACACCAGGCCCGAGAGCGCGCAAGTCTCGGCGGCCAGGCGGGCCAGGTCCTTGGCTCGCGCCACCCCGGTCTTCGCCAGCACGGCCTTCGCGTAGGTCCGGACCGTCTCGGGCTGCAGGCCCAGCGTCTCGGCCGCCTCCTTCTGGGAGGCACCGCTCGCAAGCTCCACCGCGACCCCGGCCTCGGCCGCCGTCAGACCGAAGGCTTCGGCCAGTAGTGACGCGTCGGCGCGGAGTTCGTCGTGCACGGCGCTCATCACTTCCGTGAGCCGCCGGACGATTTCGGCCGAGCGGCCGGCGCCCGTCTTCGCCATGATCCGGCCCAACGCGTCGCGCGCCGTGGCCCGTCCAATCCCCGCCTGCGCGGCGGCGATCTCCAGGGTCGGCGCGAACAGGAACGCCTCGGCCAGCCGCGCCTCCAGCGGCGTCAGCCCGAACGCCGACGAGGCCCGTGCGGCCAGGTCGCTCGAGCGCGACGGCGCGAAGACCAGCACCACCACCGCGTCCGGCCTCGACAGAGCCGCCAGCGCCTCCGCAGTGCGGACCCAGCGGGCCGCCGCGGGCCCGCGCGCCAGCCACGCGGGAACCGGAGCCCCGTCCGCGGCTTCGAGCAAGCCCAGCGCCGACCCTTGTCTTCGGGCCCGATCCGCCAGCCGGCGCAGGTCGGGGATGGCGCCGGGATCGGGAAAGGCGGCGGTGAAGGCGGCGTCTGCCTGGGCCACGGCGTTGCGGCCGCTCAGCACCGCGATCGCGACGGCCTCTTCGGGGACCAGCGCGGCCGATCCGAAGCCGGCGTCGGCGTCTCCACCCAGGATCTCGTCCACCACGCGCATCTCATGGCGCGAGGCGCGTCCGTCGCGCCCCCAGGCGTGGCGCAGCAACTGGGCGGGCGAGGCGGGGGGCAGGTCTGTCGGGTCCGGCCGGTTCAACGGAACGCGCTCTGTACTCACCACTGCCCCCGCAGGCGCCTAACGCCCGGGAATTGTTGCGGCTGCATGACTAAGGCGGACCTAACCGACGGCCTTAACGACCGATGAACACCACCAAAAGGGGGCGGCGCGCCGAGCGCCCGCCGGCGTACCCATTCCCCACGAGCGCCGCTCAGGCGCCGCATCAGTAGTGGGGCTTATCAGATGAAGACCTTTGCCTTGGGCGCTGCGGCTTTCGCCTCGGCCACCCTCCTGGCGGGGGCGGCCGGCGCCGTCACCTCGCCCGTGTTCGAGACCAACTACGGGACCGTGCTGGTCTCCGCCGACGATTCCACCGCGTCCGGAACTCTGCCGTTCGCCTTCACCCTCTTCGGCCAGAGCTACACCGGCTTCGAGGTGTCCACGAACGGCTTCGTCAGCTTCGGCAGCGGCAACGGCAACGGCTGCTGCAGCGGCGACGTCGGCGGGTTCCTAAACGGCGCCGCCCGCATCGCCCCCGAGTGGTTCGACATCGTCGGCCCGGCGTACCTGAACACCGACCAGGCCGACCGCGCCGTGTTCACCTGGGTGGGCGGCGAATATGCGGCGGGCGGCAGCTACGCCGCCCAGGCCCAGCTCTTCGCCGACGGCCGGATCATCTTCGGCTACAGCAGCGACAGCGTGCCCGCCGCTCACGTCACGCTGGCGGGCATCAGCGCCGGCGGCGGCGTGGCCGACCCTGGCGCGACCGACCTTTCGGGCGGCCCGTACACCGTCGACAGTCCGCGGGCGATCTACCAGCAGTTCGCGGCCAACAGCTTCGACCTGAACGGCGCCAACGTCTATTTCACGCCCGACGCCCAGGGCGGCTACACGGTCAGCACGTCGGCCGTGGGCGGTGTGCCCGAGCCCGCCACCTGGGCCATGATGCTCGCGGGCTTCTTCGGCGCGGGTTCGATCCTCCGCAGCCGCCGGACGCGTCAGACGCCGCAAAGCGCCTGATGTCAGCGCCGTCGGGGGTCGTACCCGTGCAAGCCCCCGGCGGCGCGCCTTCCTGCTAGTTGCGCTTCGGAATGACGACCGGCAGGGTCTCGTAGCCCTTCACGAAGGTCGAGAACGAGCGCTTGGGTTCGCCCACCACCTTCACTTCCGGGAAGCGCTTCAGGATCTCTTCCCAAATGATCTGCAGCTGCAGTTCGGCCAGCCGGTTGCCGACGCAGCGGTGGATGCCGAAGCCGAACGAGATGTGCTGGCGCGGCCGCTCCCGGTCGATGATGTAGTCGTTGGGCCGCTCGATCACGGTCTCGTCGCGGTTGCCCGAGACGTACCACATGACCACCTTGTCGCCGGCCTTGATGGTCTTGCCCTGGAACTCCACGTCCTCGGTGGCCGTGCGCCGCATGTGGGCCAGTGGCGTCTGCCAGCGGATCGTCTCGCTCACCATCGACGGGATCAGGTCGGGGTTGGCGCGCAGCTTGGCGTATTGGTCGGGGTTCTGGTTCAGCGCCAGGATCGAGCCCGAGATCGTGTTGCGGGTGGTGTCGTTGCCCCCCACGGTCAGCAGCACCACGTTCCCGAAGTACTCGCGGGGCTCCATGGTCCGGGTCGCCGGGTGGTGCGCCAGCATCGAGATCAGGTCGCCGGTCGGCGCGGCATTGACCTTCTCGTTCCACAGCCCCGTGAAATAGGCGTGGTACTCGCCGAAGATCGCCATCTTCTGCTCGATGGATTCGACCAACCCGCCGGGCGTGGGAACGGCCGTCACCACGTCGGACCAGTAGGTGATCTGGCGACGGTCCTTCTGCGGCGCGCCGAACAGCGTCGCCAGCGTCATGGCCGTCAGTTCCTTGGAGACCAGGTCGACCCAGTCGAACTCCTCGCCGATCGGCAGGCCGTCCAGGATCGCTCCGGCGCGCTCGCGGATTTCCGGCGCCATGGCCGCCAGCGCCGGAGGCGCCACCGCGGGGCTCACGGCCTTGCGCTGGATGTCGTGCTTGGGCGGGTCCATGGCGATGAACATCGGCAGCGGGTCCATGTTGGCCTGGCCGCCGGCGATGGTGATCCCGCCCTTCATGAAGTCCGACGAGAACCGATTGTGGTCCGTGTCGATCGCCATGATGTCGTTGTACTTGGTGATCGACCAGTACGGCCCGAATTCGTGCTCTTCGGTGTAGTGCACCGGGTCCTCGGCGCGCAGGCGCTCGAAGTAGGGCCACATGGCGTCGGCCTGGAACAGCTCGGGCCGCGCCGGATTCAGCTTCTCCAGCGGCAGGCTGTAGGCCTCGGCCCGCGCCTGTTCCTTGTTCATCAGCGCATTGCCGTCGGCCATCACGTTCCTCCGTCGTGTTTGCAACAGTGAACGCTGATCAGGTTCGCTTGGCTAGGGCGTTTTGCGCCGACCGCTACTTCACCAGGGCGTCGTAGATCCACGCGCGGTTCTTGCGCTGGTAGTCCATGGCCAGTTCGCGGGCCTGGACCATGAAGACCATGAAGACGTCGTTCTTCGGGTCGACCCAGAATTCAGTGCCCGCGATGCCCCACCACGAGAAGGTGCCCTTGCCGGGCCGCTGGAGCGTGTCGTCGTTGACCAGGCTGAAGCCCAGGCCGAAGCCCATGCCGGGGCCGGGGAAGAACAGGCCCGCCTTGCGGATCTCGGGCGTGGTCTCGTCCTGGCGCATCCGCAGCAGCGTCTCCTTCTTCAGGATCCGCACGCCCTTGTACTCGCCGTCCCCGGCCAGCATCAGCACGAAGCGCAGGTAGTCCTCGGTGGTCGACGACATCCCTCCGCCGCCCGAGAGGTAGGGCGTGGGCTTGGCGTAGTCATAGTAGACCCCGCCGCCGCCGTCGTTCTTGGCTTCGGCGAACCGCGCGCGCTTGGCCTCGGGCTGCCAGAAGGCGGTGTCGGTCATGCCCAGGGGGCCGGTGACCCGCTCCTTGACCAGGACGTCCAGCGTCTTGCCGCCGGCCACCTCGACCACGGCGCCCAGCACGTCAGTGGAGTGCGAGTAGTTCCAGGCCGTCCCCGGCTCGGCCTTCAGCGGAAGCTTGGCGATCAGTCGTGCGTACTCGCGCGCCGTCAGGTCGTTCCGGTATTCGCCGCCCGCGGCCCAGGCCTTGGAGATCGGCGCCGTCGGGGTGATGAAGCCGTAGATCAGCCCCGAGGTGTGGCTCATCAGGTGGCGCACCAGCATCGGCTTGGTGGCCGGCGCGCTGGAACCGTCCGCCTGCCACACCACGAGGTTGGCGTACTCGGGCAGGTACTTCGACACCGGCGCGTCGATGTCCAGCTTGCCCTCCTCGACCAAGGTCATCGCCACGACCGAGACGATCGGCTTGGTCATCGAGAACACACGGAAGATCGTCTCGTCGCTCACCGGCGTCGCCTGGCCGGGGCCCTGCACGCCGAAGCCTTCCTGGAACGCGACCTTTCCATGGCGGCCGACCAGCAGATAGGCGCCGGCGATCTTGCCGCCGGCCACGTCGGCCTTCAGCCCTTCGCGCGCCAGCGCCAGCTTCGCGGGGTCGAAGCCCAGGGCCGCCGCGTCGCCCTTGACGATCGACGAGGCCTTGGGGTCGACGCTTTTCGGCGCGGCATCCGCCGCCTGCGCGCTCATCAAAGCGGCCAGCACCACGGCCGCGCCGCGCGCGCCCAGGAACCTGTTCAGCATGAGACGATGTCCTCCCCGTCGGGATTGATGCCGTCGTTTGCCGGCTGCGGCAATTCCACACGAAAGAACGCGGCGGAGGCGCCCCCGCCGCGTCCATCGATCCCGCCGGGTGCGAAGGCCTCAGGCGACCGCGAACTGCCGCCGCCGGCGCAGGGCCGCGCCGGTGAGGCCGAAGCCGCCGATGATCAGGGCCCAGGTGCTGGGTTCCGGCACCGCGCCGCCCTCGATCGGCCAGCCGATAGCGAAGGTCTGGTGCTGCGGGCTGCGGGCCTGGTCGGTGATCGTGTAGACGCGGTCGTTGGCGTCGGCGAGCACCGTATAGTTCCCGGTCTTATAGTCGTTGAAGTAGGTCTGGTATTGGCTGAACTGCGCGCCGTTCAGGTTGGCGTTCAGCACTGTGATGGTCGCGTTCGGGTTCGCGACCTGCCAGATCGCCGCCTGGATCGCCGCTGTCCGCATCGACGTGTCGTAGTCGTTCGGGTTGCCCTGGTGCAGCAGCCAGCCGGTATCCACGAGGTTGGTGATCGCGGTGATCTGCCCATCGCTGAGTTCGTTCGCCGGCGCCGTCGGTCCGTAGTTCGTGTAGAGCGGCTGTCCTGCGTCGCCGTAGGTCGACGTGTACGTGTAGTTGAGTGTCTGATTGATGTACATGTCGTGGAAAATGTCGATGCAGAAGCCGTAGATATAGTAATCCGAGGCGTTGAACCCTGCGGACGTGCCGAAGTCATTCACACGGAACGTCACGCCGTTCGAATATGCGTTGCCGAAGCCCGAGATGTTCGCTTGGAACGTCGTGTTCATGGTTGCATATTCGACGTAGATATTCTGCGTCGCTGCCGCCGGCGTCGCCATGGCCATCATCGCTGTGGCGATCGCGGCGCCCGCCGCGGCCTTCGCGCCCGAGGCAATCGTATCGAACCTGAACATAGTATCCCCCTAAAACCCAATGCGGCGATCGTCATGCACGTCTCGTGCAAGCTCGCCATGGATCCCCATCCATTCGCCGTTAGCTATTCGGTGGCGAACGGCGATCGGCAAGTGAGTGCACGTCTCAGGGGAATTCAGGCGAACCGGCGCGGGAACTCAGCGGGTCTCTTGGCGATGTCCTGCCGCCAGTGGCGCCGTGTTCGATGTCGACTTGCGAACACACGCGACGATTCAGGTCTGATCCTGAGTCTTGGCTCGGCGCCGCGGCTCTGCAATTCCGCAGACTTGTGCGGCGGACACGGCAATTCCGGACGGCGCGCGAGGGGCGTACGCCTTCCTTCATGACCGAGCGCCTCCACCACATGGCCTTCCGCTGCCGCGACAGCGAGGAAACCCGCGTCTTCTACGAAGAGGTGATCGGACTGCCCCTCGCCGCCGCCTTGCCTATCGAGGCCTCGGCCACCGGCCGGGCCGTGCGGGTGATGCACACCTTCTTCCAGCTCAAGGACGGCAGCTTCGTCGCCTTCTTCGAGGTTCCGGGCGCGCCGTTCGAGTTTCGCGACCAGCACGACTTCGACCTGCACATGGCGCTCGAGGCCGACCAGGAGGACATAGACCGCGCCACGGCCGCCGCCCGCGCGCGGGGCGTCGAGGTGCGCGGCCCGTCCGAGCACGGCTTCATCCGCTCCACCTATTTCCGCGACCCGAACGGCTATGTGGTCGAGCTGGCGCTGAAGACCCACATCCACGACAGTTTCGAGGCCGAGGCGCCCAAGGCCGCCCACGCCATCCTCGCTGCCTGGCGCGCCCGCACCGCCGAGCTCGCCGCGCAGGAGGGCTAGCCTCTACAGCTTAGCCGTGATCCGCTATGGGCGGGGAGGGGCGATGTCCGAGCCGATCGTGCAGACTTGGCGCAGGCGCAACTTCATGCGCGCCTTGCCGGGCCGTCTGCGCCTCATCCTCGGGATCCTGGCCGTCCCCGCCGTGATCGCCGCGGTGGTCTGGTTCTTCATGGCGAGCGGCGGCCTTGTGCCCAGCCCCGCCAGCGTCCAAGGGCCGCCCGTGCGCGCCGCCGTCGCGGGGGCGGGCGACCGCGTCTTCCTGATGACCAGCCAGTGGCGCACCTACCGCACGGGCCGGTCGTCGACGGGCACGAGCTATACCCGCCTCTTCGTCGATGTCTGGGGCTTCGACGCTCGCACGGCGAAGCCCGTCTGGCGCCGCCGCCTCGTGGACGACCGCCGGGGCGTGAACATGGGCCGCGAGATTCTGGGCGTGCAGGGCGGCGTCCTCTGGCTGTTCGACGGCAAGCAGCTCCTCGGCCTCTCTCCCTCGGATGGCGCCGTCATCGCCGACGCCGCCTCGCTCGAGGCGGCCAATCCTGCACTGAAGGGCGTGACGCCCACCGAGCTGCGCTACATCCGCTTCGACCCCCAGGGCCTGTCGTTCACAGCCGCCGACGGCCGCGACTGGCGCCTGACGGGCCAGGGGCCGGCCACCCGTCCCGACGGTCCCCGGCTGAGCCTCGACGCCCAGCGCGCAGCGCCCCAGGCCGGCATCGCGCCGCGCGCCCGCATCGCCGGCGGCAATGGCACATGGGCCTTCTACACCCGAGGCATCGGCGTCAACGGAACCATGTGGCTAGGCCTGCTCGCCGAGCCGGAGGTCGTGGGGTTCCGCGACCAGGGCGCGATCGGCGGCGTTGATCCCGAACGTTATCCGCGCACCCGCCTCTGGACCGCCCGCATCGGCCGGAAGGAGACGTTCTTCGGCCCGCGACCCACCTTCGCCAACTTCAAGCCCCTGCCCGAGAGCCCGGAGTTCCTGACCGCCGGACTCTTGCAGGACGGCCGCTGCTGCCACGAGACCCCGATCCTGCTGTTCAAGCCCGACAGCGTGTTGGTCCTCCACCGCGATCGCCTGGGGGAGGGCAGTCGCCTGCGGCTCACCCGCGTCACCGGCCCGCGCGGCAAACCGGCGTGGACGGTCGACCTGCCGGCCGACGCCCTGGAGGCAGTGATGCCGGGCGAGGGCGCGGTCGTGCTTCTGGGCCGCCGCGACGAGCCGCCGCTGTTCCCCAGCCGCCGCTCCAGCACGCGGCCCGACAGCGTCGATCAGCTTATCTCGGTGGACCTGGCCACCGGCGCGCTCGGCGTCTACGGCTTCCGCATTGCCCCCACGGAGCCGGACGATCTGCCGGAGTCCTCGACGAAGCCCTAGGCGCCGGAGCGCATTGTCGCGGGGCGGCGTCGCCGCATGGCGCGGGCTGCGGCCTAGGTGTAGCGTCCGGGTCCCCCCACCGGCCTTCGAAGACCTGTGTCCGACCTGCGCTCGAAAATCCCGGCCGATCCCCCCGCGGCCGCCGCACAGCCGGCCGCCAATCCTGGCGTCTACACCGCCCTGACCCAGGCGCCGTTGGGCGTGGCCATTTTCGATCGCGAGATGCGCTACCTGGCGGCCTCCAGCCGGTTCCTCGTCGACCAGGGCCTGCCGGGCGACACGCCGCTGATCGGGCGGCGGCACTATGACGTCTTTCCCGCCATCCCGCCTCGCTGGCGCGACCTGCACGCCCGCGCGCTGCGGAATGGCGAGGCGTTCAGCCACGACGCCGACCCCTACATCGACCAGGACGGCAAGGTCGAATGGATCCGCTGGTCCCTGCAGCCCTGGCGCGAGGGCGAAGGCCGTATCGGAGGGTTGATCCTCTATACCGAGGTCGTCACGCAATCGGTGGAGGCCCGCCTGCGCCTGGAGGCGGCCGAGGCCCGCTACCGAGCCGTCTTTGACCAGGCTGCCGTCGGCGTGGCGCGTGTCGCCGCCAGTGGGCGGTTCCTTGAGGTCAACGATCGGTTCTGCGCCATCACCGAGTACGATCGGCCCGAACTGCTCGCGCGTCGCTTCCAGGACATCACCCATCCCGACGACCTGACCCCCGACGTCGCCCAGGCCAATGCGCTGCTGTCGGGCGCCATCACGAACTACTCCCGTGAGAAGCGCTACCTGACCAAGGCGGGGGGCACGGTGTGGATCAACCTCACCGTCTCGCTGGTGCGCACCACCGATGGGGCTCCCGACTACTTCGTCACGGTCATCGAGGACATCACGCCCCGTAAGCAAGCGGAGGCGGAGCAGGAGCGCTACCAGGCCCAGCTGCGCCTGATGATCAACGAGCTGAACCATCGAGTGAAGAACACGCTCGCGACCGTCCAGTCGATGGCCGCCCAGGCTCTGCGCGGCGGCGCTGACCCCGCCACCGCCTACCACCGTTTCGAGGCCCGCCTGATGGGTCTGGCCGAGGTGCACGACGTCCTCACCCGCGAGAACTGGCATGGCGCGGCGCTGCAGGAGGTGGCCGAGCGGGCGCTGCGTCCGTTCGCCGGCGCGCCCCTAGCCGAGCCGCCGTCCGGCCAGATCCGTGTGGAGGGTCCCGCCGTTTGGCTCCAGCCGCGCGCCGCCCTGACCATGGCGCTGGTGCTGCACGAACTGGCCACCAACGCGGTGAAGTACGGCGCCCTATCGCGCGAGCAGGGCCGCGTCGTCCTAGGGTGGACCTTCGATTCCGCCGCCGAGCGCCTGCGCCTGTCCTGGCAGGAGAGCGGCGGCCCGCCGGTCAGCCCGCCCACCCGCCGCGGCTTCGGCTCGCGTTTGATTGAGCGGGCGATCAAGAGCGAACTCCAGGGCCAAGCCTCCATGACCTATGACCCAGAGGGCTTCGTCTGCATCATGGACGGCCAGCTCCCGAAGCGGGAGGGGATGCTGAACTTGCTGGACGGGCTGTAGCGCCGGCGTCTGCGTACCGTTCGCGCCGGCCGCGCGCGCCTTGCCTCTGCCCCAGCGGAAGCGCCTAACCTCCCGCCAAACGGACATCGGGAGGACAGGCCATGAAGGACTTCGCCGGCAAATTCGCCGTCGTCACGGGCGGCGGCACGGGCATGGGCCGCGAGCTCGCCCGCCAACTCATCGCCGAGGGCTGCAGCGTGGCCATGTGCGACGTCTCCGACCGCAACATGCAGGAGACCATCGCGCTCGCCAAAGCGGACGGCGTGCCCCAGGGCGCCAAGATCACCGCCCATGTCGCCGACGTCTCGGACGAGGCCGCGCTGGTCCGCTTCCGCGACGAGGCCATGGCCGCCCACGACATCGACCGGCTGCACCTGCTGTTCAACAACGCCGGCATCGGCGGCGGCGGTTCGATGGTCACCGACGACCGCGTCGAGTGGGAGCGCACGTTCAACGTCTGCTGGGGCGGGGTCTACTACGGCGTGCGCACCTTCCTGCCGGCCCTGATGGCGGCCGACGAGGCGCACATCGTCAACACCTCCTCGGTCAACGGCTTCTGGGCCAGCCTGGGCCCGCACGTCTCCCACACCGCCTACGCCGCGGCGAAGTTCGCGGTGAAGGGCTTCACCGAGGCGCTGATCACCGACCTGCGCCTCAACGCCCCGCACGTGAAATGCTCGGTGGTCATGCCCGGCCACATCGGCACCGCCATCGCCGGCAACAGCCGCAAGGTGATCCGCGGGACGGAGGACGACTCCCTCAGCCCCGAGGAACTAGCCCGCGCCCGCCAGCGCATCGGCCGCATGGGCATGGACGCCGCCGCGATCCCCGACTCCGCCATCCAGGCCATGGTCGCCGAGCAAGCGCGCCGCTTTCTGGAGGACGCGCCCATGACCGCCGCGGCCGCCGCCAAGGTGATCCTCGACGGCGTCAAGGCTGAGCGCTGGCGCATCCTGGTGGGCGACGACGCTCAGAAGATGGACGCCCTAGTCCGCGCCGATCCCGAGAACGCCTACGAGCCCGCCTTCTTCGAGGTCCTCGCCAAGGAAGTCGGCTGGCAGCTCAACGGGATCGTCTCCAACCAGCCGAAGTAAGGTCTCTCGCCGAGCTCTACGCGCGCCTTGCCGTGGCCAGGACGTCCCCTTAAATTGAATTCAATTCAATAGGCGGACATCTCATGGCCATCCCGAAGATCGGCACACCCGAGCGCCTGATCCGCGCCGCCCAGGAGGAGCTGATCCACACCCACGGGCTGCTGGAGATGCAGGCGGTCGCCAAGCGGGCGAGGGTGTCGGTGGGACTGGCCTACCATCACTTCGGATCGAAGGCGGGTCTGATCGCCGCCGTGGTCGAGGCCTTCTACGACCGGCTGGAGGAGGCCGCCTTCAGCCCCGCGAACCTCACGGCGCCCGACTGGGCAGGCCGCGAGAAGGAGCGGATCGCCGCCTACATCGCTTTCCACTACGACCATCCGTTCGCACCGCTGGTGGTGGGGCCGCTCAGCCGCGCGGCCGAGGTTCTGGACGTCGAGCAGGCCTTCACGCGCCGCCAGCTCGCCGCCGGCGCCTACAACCTCCGCGCCGGCCAGCGCGCGGGCGTCATTCCGCCAGACCTCGACCCGCGCCTGACCATCGCCCTGATGATCGGGGGCATACGCCAGGCGCTGATCGGCGCCCTGACCAGCGCCCATCGCCCCGACCCCGCCGAGCTCACCGATAGGATCTGGGTGTTCGTGGCGAACGCGCTGCGCCTGCCGCCGGGCGCGGCGGTCTCCAGCAAGGACCTGCAACGCCATGGCTGATCCGCACGCCTTCCACACGCCGCAGTCCAGCTACACGAAGGACGAGCTGCTGCGCTCGAGCCGGGGCGGCTACTTCGGCGCCGGCAACGCCCAGCTTCCCGCACCGCCGATGCTGATGATGGATCGGATCATCGCCATCACCGCGGACGGCGGCGAGTTCGGCAAGGGCCAGGTGGTGGCCGAGCTGGATATCGTCCCCGAGCTCTGGTTCTTCGACTGCCACTTCCCCGGCGATCCCGTGATGCCCGGCTGCCTGGGCCTCGACGCCATGTGGCAGATGCTGGGCTACTGGCTGGGCTGGTCGGGCTCGCCGGGCAAGGGCCGGGCCCTGGGCGTCGGCGAGGTGCGGTTCCGCGGCGACGTCACGCCCGCCACCCGCCGGGTGCGCTACGAGGTCGACCTCCGCCAAGCGCGGCGCGGCCAGCTGGCCGTAGGCGTCGCCAACGGCCGCCTGTTCGCCGACGAGACCTGCGTCTACTGGGCCACGGATCTCAGGGTCGGGATGATCCGACCCCAGGACTGACACCCCATCAGGGCGGCGGGCCGTTGGCCGGATCGCGGATGGTCTGCAGGACCTGCGCTTTCTCCAGCAGATCGCGGTCGTCGATCGCCCGCTGCTGGGCGTCGCCGGGCCGGGTGCAGATCTTGGTCTTCAGGCGGCTGCCCAGCACGGTCTCCTTTCGGCAGACGATCCCGTCCTTGTCCGGCTTTCCGGCATGGACCTTGGCCGGCAGCGCGGGCGCGGTGAACGAGGCGACTGGCGCGGTGGCCTGGAACAGCGCGGCGAGCATCAATGCGATCATGCGGACCTCCGTGGGAGCGCCAAGCCTCCCATGTCCGCACACTGCCTCAGTCGCGACGGGCTCGCGACGTCGATGCGACGGGCGGTCCGATGACGACGCCGAAGGCGTGCGCCGTCATCGGTGATGCCCTATGCCGCGCGGCGCCGTTGGACCCGGGGCAGGTCGAACCGGTCGGCGTTCATGACCTGGGTCCAGGCCGCCACGAAGTCGTGGACGAACTTCGGCCCCGCGTCGGCCGCTGCGTAGACCTCGGAGAGCGCGCGGAGCTGCGAGTTCGAGCCGAAGGCCAGGTCGGTCCGGGTTGCGGTCCAGCGTTCCTGGTTGGTCTTGCGGTCCGTGCCGACGAAGACCTCGTCGCCGCGGTCGTCGACTTCCTTCCAGGCCGTGCCCATGTCGAGCAGGTTGACGAAGAAGTCGTTGGTGAGCTGGCCCGGGCGATCCGTGAAGACCCCGTGCTTCGACCCGCCATGGTTGACGCCCAGCACCCGCAGGCCGCCAACCAGCGCCGTCATCTGCGGCGCCGAGAGGCCCAGCAGCTGGGCGCGGTCGACGAGCAATTCCTCGGTCGGCACGCTGAAGCGGCTCTCAAGGTAGTTGCGGAACCCGTCCACGCGCGGCTCGAGTACGGCGAAGCTATCGGCGTCGGTCTGCTCGGCCGTGGCGTCGGCCCGACCGGGCGAGAACGGTACGATGACAGGGTGGCCGGCGTCCCGCGCCGCCTTCTCGACGCCCGCCGCGCCGCCCAGGACGATCAGGTCGGCGAGCGAGACCTTCTTGCCGCCGGGCGCGGCGCTGTCGAAGTCGGACTTGATCTTCTCCAGCACGCCCAGAACGCGGGCGAGTTCGGCGGGCTCGTTGACCTTCCAGTCCTTCTGCGGGGCGAGGCGAATGCGCGCGCCGTTGGCGCCGCCCCGCTTGTCGGACCCGCGGAAGGTCGAGGCCGAGGCCCAGGCGGTCTTCACGAGGTCCGACACGGAGAGGCCCGAGCCCAGCAGCGTGGTCTTCAGTCCGGCGATCTCACCGGCGTCGATCAGCGGGTGGTTCACCGTCGGGATCGGGTCCTGCCAGATCAGGTCCTCCTTAGGGACCTCCGGGCCGAGGTAGCGCGCCTTCGGCCCCATGTCGCGGTGGGTCAGTTTGAACCACGCGCGGGCAAAGGCGTCGGCGAACTGGTCCGGGTTTCGATAGAAACGCTCGGAGATTTCCCGATACTTCGGGTCCATCTTGAAGGCCATGTCGGCGGTGGTCATCATCGTCGGAAGGCGCTTGTCGGGGCTGTGGGCGCCCGGCGCCATGTCTTCCGGCTTCTGGTTGATCGGTTGCCACTGCTTGGCCCCGGCCGGGCTGCGGACCAACTCGTACTCGTACTCCAGCAGCATCCGGAAGTAGTTGTTCGTCCATCGGATCGGCGTGGGCGTCCAGGCGCCTTCGAGGCCGCTGGTGATGGTATGGTCGCCCATCCCGCTCTCGTGGCCCGATTGCCAGCCCAGACCCTGCTGGGCGATGTCGGCGCCTTCGGGCTCGGCGCCCACCTTGGCGGCGTCGCCGGCGCCATGGCACTTGCCGAAGGTGTGGCCGCCGGCGGTCAGCGCGACGGTCTCCTCGTCGTTCATGCTCATGCGCGCGAAGGTTTCGCGGATGTCCCGCGCGGACTTCAGCGGGTCCGGCTCGCCGCCCGGGCCTTCCGGGTTGACGTAGATCAGGCCCATCTGGATGGCCGCCAGCGGGTTCTCAAGCGCCCGGCCGGATTCCGTGTCGATACGCGTGAGGTTGCCTTCCTGGCCCACCCACTGCTCCTCGGTGCCCCAGTAGATGTCGCGCTCGGGCTCCCAGACGTCCTCGCGGCCGCCGCCGAAGCCGAAGACGGGTCCGCCCATCGACTCGATGGCCACGTTGCCGGCCAGGATCATCAGGTCGGCCCAGGAGAGTTTCGCGCCGTACTTCTGCTTCACCGGCCACAGCAGGCGGCGCGCCTTGTCTAGGTTGGCGTTGTCCGGCCAGCTGTTCAGCGGCGCAAAGCGCTGCGCGCCCGACGAGGAGCCACCGCGGCCGTCACCCGAGCGATACGTCCCGGCGCTGTGCCAGGCCATGCGGATGAAGAACGGGCCATAGTGACCGTAGTCGGCCGGCCACCAGGGCTGGCTGTCCGTCATCAGCGCGGTCAGGTCGCGCTTCACCGCGGCGTAGTCGAGGCTGGTGAACTCCGCGGCGTAGTCGAACCCGTCGCCCATCGGGTCGCCGGTCACCCCGTGCTGGTGAAGGATGTCGAGCGAGAGCTGGTTCGGCCACCAGTCGCGATTGGTTCTGCCCAGGAGCGTGCGGAGCGCTGCCGGCTCCTTCCGGGGATCGTGCAGTGGGCTGGCGTCGTCCATGAGGTGTTCCTCCTGAGATCCTCCCCCAAGTCGGGCGACCCTAGGCCCGCGCCGGGGCCGGGGGCAAAATGAAAGGTCCTATGTCGAAGAACGGGAAAATCTATGGGCGGCCCCGAGGGCATGGCGCGAGCCGGGCGGAGGGGCGGATCGATCCTCAGGCCCAAATCCGCCCACACCCTTTGTGCCCGTCCCCCTTGCCCCATCGCGCTAGGGGGTCGAAATTCGCTGAGGATGCTAAGGGACGCTGAGGTTTCGCCGCGCTCGTTCGTTCTTGATTGGAGTCGGGCGGCCTGGGCGGCCATGGGGGAGTAGGGCGTGGCGTATCGGTGGGGACGGGTGCGTGTCGTAGCGGCGCTGGCCGCGGCGGCGATGATCGGGCAGGCGCAGGCGGCGGCGCCCAAATCCGACACGACCGCCATCATGGGCGCGACGGTCTTCGACGCGACCGGTGCGGCGCCCCATGTCGCCAACGTCATCATCCGCGACGGCCGCATCGCCGAGGTCGGTCCGGACGCCAGGGCGCCGCGCGGCGCGACGGTGATCCAGGCCAAGGGTAAAGCCCTGCTGCCCGGCTTCTTCGACCTGCATACCCACTGGACGCCGGGCGGGCAGCCCGCCGTGGCCCCGCCGATCGCGGCAGCCTACGTCGCGTCGGGCGTCACAACCGTCAACGATTTCCACCAGCCGCCCGAGGCCTACGAACCGCGCCGGCGATGGCTGGGGACGCTGACCACGCCGCACGTGAACTTCACGGCGCGCATCTCGACCCCAGGTGGGCACGGCGCCGATTGGGCCGACGAGGCGACCACGAAGTGGGTCAGCACGGCCGAGGGCGCGCGGGCCGCGGTGCGCGGGCTGCTGCCTTACAAGCCCGACGCCATCAAGGCGTTTGCGGACGGCTGGCGCTATGGCGCGGGTCCCGACAATTCCAGCATGGACTACTGGACCCTTTCGGCGATCGCTGACGAGGCGCACAAGAACAACCTGAAGGTCCTGACCCACACTGTCACCGTCGAGCGCGGCAAGGTGGCCGCGCGCGCCAAGGTGGACGTGATCGCCCACAGCCTGCAGGACCGTGAGGTCGACGACGAGGTCGTGGCGCTGATGAAGGCCAACGGCACGGTCTATGCGCCGACCCTGGCGGTCTACGAGCCTGTCAAGCCGGGCCAGACCGCGCCGGCCAATCCGGACGCGCGCCTGCAGAACGCGCAGAAGAAGTTCGGCTACGCCCTGCACAATGTGAAGGTGCTGCACGACGCCGGCGTGCCGATCGCGGTGGGCACCGACGCGGGCATGCCCGGCACGCCCCATGGCGCGGCGACGCTGCGCGAGATGGAGCTCCTGGTGCAGGCAGGGCTGACGCCGACGCAGGCGCTGATGGCCGGCACTTCGAACAGCGCCCGCGCCATGGCGGAGATCGCCGACCGCGGCACCATCGAGAAGGGTAAGCGCGCCGACCTGGTGCTGATCGCCGGGACGCCCTGGACGAACATCGGCGACATCCGCAAAACCGAGCGGGTGTTCATCGACGGCAAGGCGGTGTTTGGCCCCGGCGTGAAGCCGACGCCGGCGGACGGGCAGATGTCGATGCCGGCGATCAAGGCCAGGGCGCTGGTGGACGACTTCGAAGGCGTGCTCGGGCGAACCCGGCTGGACACCTTGCGCCTGGACGACATGGACGGCGGCCACGACCGCTCGGTGCAGGTGAGCCAGGTGACGGTGCGCAGCGGCTCGGACCACGCGCTGCTGCTGGCCGCGAAGATGGCCCAGAAGGAAGATCCCAGCGCCGGGGTGCTGCTGCCCCTCAGCCGCGGCTCGGTAGAGCCGGTGGACGCCAGCGCTTTCAAGGGCGTGCGCTTCGAGGTGCGCGGCGATGGCGGCGAGTATGCCTTTACGGTGGGGACGCAGAGCGGCCGGTGGCGCGCACCGATCAAGGCTGGGCCCGAGTGGACGAAGGTCGAGATTCCGTTCTCCGACCTGAAGCGCGTGCCAGGCCGCGGCGCGGCGACAACCGGCTGGACCGGCGCCGACCTGACCGACCTCGGCTTCAGCGGCGGCCGGGCAGCGGGCGAGCGGCTGTGGCTGCAGGTCGACAATGTGAGCTTCTACTGACGCGCCGCGGGCCGGTGACGTGGGTCTGGGCGGCGTGAGTTTGGGGGACTGAAGTGATGCGTTTCCATCGTGCGATCCGCGGCGCCGCGCTGGCGCTGGCGTTCGGGGCGGCCCTGGTCGGGACGGCAGCCCAGGCGGGCCCTGTCACCTCGCCCAAGGAGGCGTTCGGCCACGACATCGGCGACGACTATTTCCTGGCGAACTACACCCAGCTCGAGAGCTACTTCAAAAAGGTCGCCGGCCAGACCGACCGCATGAAGCTGGTGGAGATCGGCAAGACCGAGGAGGGCCGCACCGAGTATATGGCCATCGTCTCGTCGCCGGCGAACCTGGCCAAGCTGGACCGCTACCGCGAGATCGCCCGCAAGCTGGCCAAGGCCGAGGGCGTCAGCGAGGCGGACGCCAAGGCGATGGCCGCAGAAGGCAAGGCGGTGGTCTGGATCGACGGCGGCCTGCACGCCACCGAGACGGTGCCGCCCCAGGCGCTGATCGCCGGTCTCTACGACATGCTGAGCAAGGACGACCCTGAGACCCTGCGGATCCTTGACAACGTCATCATCCTGTTCGGTCAGGTGAACCCCGACGGCATGGAGTTGGTGTCGAACTGGTACATGCGCAACGCGGATGAGAAGAAGCGCGAGTTCTCCAGCCTGCCGCGGCTCTACCAGAAGTACATCGGCCACGACAACAATCGCGACTACTACATGTCGGCGATGAAGGAGACCACGAACGTCAACCGGATCTTCTTCCGGGAGTGGTTTCCCCAGATCATCTACAATCACCACCAGACCGGCCCGGCTGGGACCGTGGTGTTCGTGCCGCCGTTCCGTGACCCGTTCAACTACAACTACGACCCGCTGGTGATGTCGACGCTGAGCGAGGTCGGCGCCACCATGCACAGCCGGCTGATCGCCGAGGACAAGCCCGGTTCGACTATGCGCAGCGGGGCGACCTACTCCACCTGGAACAATGGGATGGAACGGTCGATCACCTATTTCCACAATGCCGTGGGCTTGCTGACCGAGATCATCGGTCACCCTACGCCCTCGACCCTGCCGCTGATCGCCAAGAACCAGATCGCCCGCAACGACCTGCCGGCGCCGATCGCCCCGCAGACCTGGCATTTCCGCCAATCGATCGACTACTCGCTGACCATGAACCGCGCGGTGCTGGACTATGCGACGCGCAACCGCGAGCGGCTGCTGTTCAACATCTGGCGGATGGGGAACAACTCGATCGAGCGGGGCCGGCGCGACAGCTGGACGGTCACGCCGAAGCGGATCGAGGCCCTGGAGGCGGCGGCCAAGGGCAAGCCGCTGGTAGGGTCGGGCCGCAACGCGGGCCTGGATCCCGACCTCTACAAGACCGTGCTGCGCGACCCCGCGATGCGCGATGCGCGCGGCTACATCATCCCCGCCGACCAGGCCGACCTGCCGACGGCGGTGAAGTTCCTGAACGCACTGATCAAGACGGGCGTCGACGTGCAGCGCGCCACCAAGTCGTTCACGGTGGCGGGCAAGACCTATCCGGCCGGCTCGTACGTGGTGAAGGCCGACCAGGCCTACCGGCCGCATGTGCTCGACATGTTCGAGCCGCAGGACCACCCGCACGACTTCGCCTATCCGGGCGGTCCGCCGATCCCGCCGTACGACTCCACCGGCTACACCCTGGCCCTGCAGATGGGCGTGGCGTTCGACCGGGTTCTGGACGGCTTCGACGGCCCGTTCGAGGCGGTTCCCGACCTGCTGGCGCCTCCGCCGGGGCGGATCGTCGGTTCCGGCGGCGCCGGCTACCTCGTGAGCCACGAAACCAACGACAGCTTCATCCTCTCCAACCGGCTGCTGAAGGCGGGGCAGGGGGTCTACTGGATGAACGCTTCGACCAAGGCGGGCGGACGCACGCTGCCGCCGGGCGCCCTGTGGATCCCGGCGACAGCCGAGAGCCGCGCCATCGTCCAGGCGGCCGTGAAGGGGCTGGGCCTGAACGCCTATGCGCTGGGCGGCGCGCCCTCGGGTGCGCGGCTGAGGCTGAAGCCGGTTCGCGTGGGCCTGGTGGACAAGTACGGCGGCAACATGCCCGCCGGCTGGACCCGCTGGCTGATGGAGCAATATGAATTCGACTACCGCGTGGTCTATCCCCAGCGGCTCGACGCCGGCGACCTGGCCAAGGACTATGACGTCCTGATCTTCACCAACAACGTGCTGGCCAGCGACGACGCCGACGCCTTCCAGGCCCGGCAGCCGAAGCCCGACGAGATCCCGGCCGAGTTCCGGCCGTGGTTGGGAGAGGTGACGCGGGACAGGTCGGCGCCCCAGGTTGCCGCCTTCCTGAAGGCCGGCGGCGCGGTCGTGGCCATCGGCAACTCGACCCGCCTGGCCGAGATGGTCGGCGTCACCGCCACGAGCGCGCTGAATGGGCCGGACGGCAAGCCGCTGCCGCGCAACAGCTTCTACATCCCCGGCTCCTTGGTCGAGGTGAGCGTCGACACCACCCAGCCGCTGGCCTACGGCGCGCCGAAGTCGATGAACGTCTTCTTCGACCGCAGCCCCGCTTTCGCACGGGGCGTCGGAAAGCCCGCGGCCTGGTACCCACAAGGCGACGTGCTGCGCAGCGGCTGGGCCGTCGGCCAGGAGAAGCTGAGCGGCGCCGGCGCGGTGGTCGAGACCGACGTGGGCAAGGGCAAGCTGTTCCTGATGGGGCCGGAGGTGGCTCAACGCGCCCAGTCGCACGCAGCGTTCAAGTTCTTGTTCAACGGCCTCCTGTATGGACCCGCGATCGCGGCGGCGCCTTAGCGGAACGACCGCAAGTCCCGCCCGTGATGACAGTTGAGAGATGTATCTAAGCGTAACATAACGCGGTTAGCAGTATTTTTCGAGCAATCGAGAACCAATATCAGATGCATCTGATAGTTGTGCTGAGCGGTTTCTGAAGTGGCATCGTCTTGGTGATCGGGAATGAGGCGCGGCTGCTCACCCTCGCCACATTCCAGCCGTTATCGAACTAAGCGCCACGGGTTTCTTGTTGACTATCCTGCGAACGGTTGTTTGACGCGACGCAGATCACGCTATTCACTACGCCTGGGGCGGGCGCCTTGCTTCGCGCCGGGCCGGATGAGGGGAAAACAAACATGACGACGCCATCGCGCGGACGGACCACCTTGCTTGCGACCAGCGCGCTCTGCGCCGTCGCCGCCATCGCCACGCCGGTCCGGGCTCAGGAAGGCGCAGCGCCCAGCGAGCTCGAAGAAATCGTGGTCGTCGGCTCCCAGATCCAGGGCTCCAAGGTGACGGCGGCCCTTCCGGTGACCGTGGTGGATGCGGCCCAGATCCAGGCCACGGCGGCTGGATCGGGCGACGAGCTGTTCCGCACCATCCCGCAGGCCGGCAACGTGACGTTCAACTCGAGCTTCCTGCCGGGCTCGTCCAACTCGGCGCGGGGCGACGTGAACTCGATCAGCCTGCGCAACCTGGGCGCCGGCAATACGCTGGTGCTGATCAATGGCCGCCGGACGGTCTATCACCCGACGACCCAGGCCGAATCCCTGGTGCCGACCTTCACCTACAACACAAACGCCATCCCGGTGGCGGGCCTGAAGAGCATCGAAGTCCTGCGCGACGGCGCGGCCGCCATCTACGGCACCGACGCGGTGGCCGGCGTGGTCAACACCGTGCTGCAGGACGATTACGACGGCGCCCAGATCGAGTTCCAGTACGGAACGGCGACCGGCACCAACCTGCGCGAGGGCAGGCTGACGGGCCTGATCGGCGACAACTTCCAGGACGGCCGCGGCAACATCACGCTCTTCGGCTCGCTGGAGAAGCGCTCGGCCCTGCTGGCCTCCGACCAGGACTACACCGCCTCGCAGGATCGCCGGCCCCTGTTCGCCGGGACGGAGTTCGCCAACACCGTCGGCCTCGACAGCCGGGCGACCACCTCGGGCTTCGGCGCCTTCCAGGCCCAGGGCGTGACCAGCGCGATCCGCGTCGGCACGACGGCGATCACCGGCGCCACCGGCATCTTCCACACCTCGCCGCAGTCCGTGGCTTGCGCCGTGGCGGTCGGACCGGGCCTGTGCGTCGTACCGGGCGCCATCAACACCACGACCGACCGCGCCTTCCGTCCCGACGTGCTGGCCCAGACCAAGGCGTCGGTCATCCCGCAGGCGGACCGGACCAACCTGTTCCTGACCGGCCACTACGACATCAACGAGGACGTCACCTTCTTCGGCGAGGCGGGCTACTACCACGCCCGCACCGAGGGAAACACGGCGCAGTACAATGCGCTGAGCACCTCTCCGGCGATCAGCATCGGGCCCAACGCCTACTACAACCCCTTCGGCGCCACGACGTTGGCCAACGGACAGCCGAACCCCAATCGCCTGCCGAACCTGGTGGGCGTTCCGGCGGGCGGGCTGCGGCTGACCTTCAACGCCTACGGCCTCCTGGACCTCGGCGCCTCGCAGGTCATCGTGAAGAACGACCAAGTCCGGATCCTGGGCGGCCTGAAGGGCAAGAAGTACGGCTTCAACTGGGAGACCGCCGCGCTCTACTCGGAAGCGACGGTGGACGACCTGTCGTACGCCCTGGACGGCACCGCCTTCTCGGCGGCGGTCAACCGCACGACGCCTGACGCCTACAACCCGTTCAACGGCATCGGGGCCGGGACGAACCTGGTCACCGGCGGCGATCAGACGCCGTCGAGCGCAGCGGCGCGCGCCGGGCTGATCATCCCGATCACGCGCTCCAACAAGACCACGCTGGCGCTCTGGGACTTCAAGGTGAGCCGTCCCGACCTGTTCACGATCTGGGCCGGTGACATCGGCCTCGCCGCGGGCGTCGAGGTGCGGCGCGAAACCTACCGGGACAACCGAGACGACAACGTCGACGGCACCATCCCGTACGTCGACGCGATCACCGGTCCGATCGTCGGCGGCGCCGTTGCGCTCAGCAACATCCCGGGCACCTCCGTGTCCCCGGACGTGAGCGGCCACCGCACCGTCAAGTCGGCCTACGCTGAGCTGGCCATCCCGCTGGTCTCGCCGGAGATGAACATCCCGTTCGTCAACCGCGTGGAGATGCAGCTGGCCGGACGCGCCGAGGACTACAGCGACGTGGGCAGCGTCGCGAAGCCGAAGGTGGCGGCGGCCTGGGACGTCGTCCCCGGGTTCCGCCTGCGCGGGTCGTGGTCGAAGGGCTTCAAGGCCCCGAACCTTGAGCAGATCAACGTCAGCCAGGTCAGCCGCACCAACAACCGCCAGGACTACTACTTCTGCGAGGCCGACCTGCGGGCCGGCCGGATCACCAGCTTCAGCCAGTGCACGCAATCGCGGACCACGCGCGCCGTGCGGGCGGGCAACCCCGACCTGAAGCCCGAGACCTCGGAAAGCCTGTCCTACGGGATCGTCTTCCAGCCCGAGTTCCTGCCGCCCGAGATGGGCCGCTTCATCTTCACGGTCGACGTCTGGAAGATCAAACAGAAGGGCATCGTCGGCCTGTTCGGCGAAGGCAACGCCGTCATCCTCGACTACCTGATGCGGCTGCAGGGGTCCTCGAACCCGGCGGTCCACCGCCTGGCGCCGACGCCGGACAACATCGCCGTGTTCGCCGGCACCGGCCTGACGCCCGTGGGCTTCGTCGAATATGCCGACGACAAGTACGTCAACCAGCTGCCGCAGGTGGCGCAGGGCGTCGACATGGGCGTCAACTACCGTCTGAACACCGAGAATTTCGGTGACTTCACCGTCGACGTGAACGTGGCGCGGCTAGACAAGCTCTACCAGTCCCCGACCGAAGGCCTCGCCGCGCTGATCACGGCGCGGGCCGCGGGCCAGATCAACGCCGGCACGATCATCACGGGGGGCCAGGAGCTGGTCGGTCAGAACGGCACGCCGGAGTGGCGCGGCACCGGGTCGGTGAACTGGCGCTACAAGAACTTCGCCGCCAACTGGTTCACGACCTACACGGGCGACTTCTACTCCACGGCCCTGACCTATTCGGCGACGGGCGAGTTCTACAAGGTGCCGCACACCTGGGTGCACAACGTGTCGGTCTCGTACACCTTCGAGGACGGCAACAAGTACCTCGAGAACACCCGGGTCCTGATCGGGGCGCGCAACGTGTTCGACAAGGACCCGCCGCTGGTCTCCGACGGCTACCAGGCCTCGGTCTACAACCCCTACGGCCGGTACCTCTACTTCAACATCCGCAAGACCTTCTGAGCTGGATGACCCGGGCCCCTCTCGCAATCGCGGGAGGGGCTCATCGTTTTGTGGGGAGCAGTGATGCGTAAAGTCGTCCGGGCCGCCGTCTCGCGCGCCGCCCTCGCGGGCTTCCTGGCGGTCTCTCTCGCCTCGGCGCCGCCGGCGTGGGCCCAGCAGGAGGAAGCGCCGACCTCGGCCCTGGCGCAGACCGGCGGCGACCTGATCGGCTACCGGTCCATCCACCACCCGGTGATCGGGCGCGACGGGATGGTCGTGTCGCAGAACAAGATCGCCTCGCGGATCGGCGCCGACATTCTGGCCAAGGGTGGCAACGCCGTGGACGCCGCTGTGGCGGTGGGCATCGCCGAGACCCTGGTCCTGCCGCGCGCGGGCAATCTGGGCGGCGGCGGCTATATGCTGTTCTACGACGCCGCGACGAAGAAGACGACGGCGATCGAGTACTACGGCCAGGCGCCGCTGGAGGTGAAGCCCGACCTGTTGCTGGGCGCGGACGGCAAGGTTTCGAACGACAAGTCGATGTCATTCAAAGGCGTCACCGTGCCGGGCACGGTCGCCGGCCTCTACGAGGCGCACAAGCGGTTCGGCAAGCTGCCCTGGGCCAAGCTGGTTCAGCCGACCATCGACCTGGCGAGCAAGGGCGTGGTCATGAGCGACGACGAGGCCTCGGCGCTGGCGGCGCGGAAGGCCACCATGGCCAGGGACCCGGGCGGCGCCCTGAAGGTCTACTTCAAGAAGGACGGCTCGGCCTACCAGCCGGGCGACGTGTTCCGGAATCCCGACCTTGTCTGGACCCTGAAGCACATCCAGGCGAAGGGCGCCGATGGCTTCTACAAAGGGCCAGTCGCGGACCGACTGGTCGCGGGCATCCAGGCCGGCGGCGGCATCATCACCAAGGCCGACCTGGCCGCGTACAAGGCGAACGTGCTGGAGCCGATCTGGTCGGACTACCGCGGCTACCGGATCGCCTACATGCCGCCCACCTCTGCCGCCTCCAGCGTCGCCGAGGCGATGAACATCATCGAGCAGTTCCCGATGGCCCAGTATGGCCAGGGCAACGTCGCCAGCATGCACCTGATCGCCGAGGCGCTGAAGATCGTCACCTTGGATCGCCGCTATTCAGGCGGCGGACCGCAGTGGAAGACCCCGGCCAAGGGCATCGCCAGCGAAGAGTTCGCCCGGGAGCGCGCGAAGCTCATCTCGATGGACAGGTCGCTGGACAGCAAGGCGCTACCCGGCCTGGATCCGCATCCTTACGAGAGCCCCGACACCACCCACTTCTCGATCGCCGACAAGACCGGCAACGTGGTGTCGAACACCTACACCCTGAGCGCCTCCTTCGGCGCGCACGTGGTGGCGCCCGGCACGGGGTTCCTGCTCAACAACTCGCTGGGCAATTTCGACTGGAACCCCAAGCCCACGAGCCTGGGAAACAGGATCGAGCCGGGCAAGCGGGCGCAGTCCACCATCTCGCCGATCATCGTGTTCAAGGACGACAAGCCCTGGGTGGTCACCGGAACGCCGGGCGGCGGCACCATCCTGGCCACCATGGTCCAGATGCTGGTCAATGTGATCGACTTCAAGCTGAACATCGCGGACGCCGCCCAGCGGCCACGCATCTACCAGGTGGGCATCGACGGGCCCCTGCAACTCGAGGAAGCCATCCCGGATGACCTGGTCGTGGGCCTGGCGGCCAAGGGCCATAAGGTCGAGCGCTCGCAGATCCTGGGCAGCACGCAGTCGATCATGATCGGGCCCGACGGGGTGATGTACGGCGCGGCCGACACGCGCCGGCCGGACGCCGCCGCCGTGGGCGTGAAGCAGTACTAGGGCCGCCTCGACGCCCCGACCCGGCGCGTTCTAAGACTGGAGCATGAGCGACGAGCCTATGAGTTCCGGCGCGCGGGGCGGGCTCGCGATCCTGCACCCGTCGGGCCACACCACCCTGCAGAAGAACCCGTTCGGCAAGGACGTGGCCAACCTGCAGCTCTGGCAGGCGCTGGCCCGGCACGGCGGCTACGGGCGCCTCGATGTGGTGACCATGCAGAACGCCGACGCCGGCGAAGTTGCGCAAGGCTTGCTGGAGGGTGTGGCGTCACCCACGCGGATCACCACCTCGCTGCGGCTCAACTCGAGCGCCCCTGTCGAGATGGGGGCGCTGCTGCGCGGCACGCCCGAGATCTCCGGCCTGGCCTGGTCGCGCAGACGCCGGGCGTCGGACCGGGCCTACAGCCTGCTGGGCATGATCCACACCCTGGCGCCCCCGGCCATGCGCCAGATCACGGCCAATGTCTCGACCGCCCCGATCCAGCCCTGGGACGCCCTCATCTGCACCTCGCCTTCGGTGCGCCAGGCGATGGACGAGATGTTCGACGGCTGGGAAGACCACCTGGCCGATCGCACCGGCGGACGGCGCCCGCCGCGTCCCGCGTTGCCGGTGATCCCGCTGGGCGTGGACGCCGCCCGCTTCGCGAACAAGGCCGACCGTCCGGAGGCGCGAGCCCGGGCGCGGGCCGCGCTCGGCCTGGCGAAAGAGGACGCGCTGATCCTGTGGGTGGGGCGGCTCTCGTACTACGAGAAGGCGTTCCCCCAGGCCATGTTCCAGGCGTGCCAGCGGGCTGCCGCGGCGACCGGTGTTCGCACCGTTTTCGTCATGGCCGGTTGGTTTCCCGAGGCGCACGAGCGTGGCTTGTACGAGGCGGCGGCGCGGACCTACGCCCCCGATGTCGAGACCCACTTCGCCGACGGCAACGACCGCGAGCGCCTGGCCGACCTGTGGGCGGGAGCCGACGTGTTCCTCTCGCTGGTCGATAACATCCAGGAGACGTTCGGGATCACGCCGCTGGAGGCCATGGCCAGCGGCCTGCCGGTGGTTGTGAGCGACTGGGACGGATACCGTTCCAGCGTGCGGCACGGCGTAGATGGGTTCCTGGTCCCGACCCTTGGCGGTCCGATCGGCGGCGGGTTGGGCGGGGCGATGGTGGAATGGCACACCATCGATATGCGCTCCTATCAGGCCTACGTCGCCGCCGTGGCCCAGCAGACGGCCGTGCACGCGGGCCGGGCGGGCGACGCGCTGGCCGAACTGATCCGCTCGCCCGACCTGCGGCGACGGATGGGTGAAGCGGGACGAGTCCGCGTGCGCGAAACCTACGACTGGCCGGTGGTGGCCCGTCAGATCCACGCGCTGACCGACGAGTTGGCGGCCATCCGCGCTGCGTCGGAGGACCCCGTCTATCGCGTGGCGCAGGATCCCGTGGCCGGCGATCCCTTCCGCGCCTTCGCCGCCTTCGCGTCGCAGACCCTGACGCTGGAAACCCGCCTGACGGCCGCGCCGGGAATCACGGCCGACATGGTTCGGGGCGCCGGCAAGGTGGTCGCCCTGGACACCGCGCTGCCGGACTTCCGCGCCAGCCCGGCGGTCTGCGCCGAGGCGTTCGACAGGATCGCGGCGACCTCCGGCGGGATGACGGTGCGCGATGTCCTGACTGGCTTCCCGATCCCGCAGCGGCGGACGTTGGAGCTGGGCCTGGGCTGGATGGCGAAGTGTGGCTTTGTCGACTGGCTGACCTAGCGCCTGCATCCAACTCCAGCCTTTGGCGTTTCCATCGCCTGAGCCGACGAGGGAACGGCTCACGGATGAAGGAGAGACTATGCGGACGATCGCCATGATCGCCGGCCTGGCCATCGCCGTGGCCGCCGTTCCCGCCGCCTCACAGGCGGCTTGCCAAAAGCGCACCAACGGGACCGTGATCGGCGCCCTGGGCGGGGCCCTGCTGGGGAGCGCCGTCGCCGGCCGCGGCGACCGTACCGAAGGCGCCCTGATCGGCGGCGCGGCCGGTGGCCTCGTGGGCAACCAGGTCAGCAAGTGCCGCAACAAGAGCTATTCCAGCCGCAGCTATCAGCGCGCCCGCAGTTCGGAACGCGCCTCGTACGACCGTCCGCGCTACGCGACCGGCTGCCGGATGGAAACCCGCGCCTACTACGACGCGTATGGACAGCGCGTGTATCAGCCCACCCGGGTCTGCCGCTAAGCCATGCGCAACATCCTGATCGTGACCGCCGCCTGCGCGGGCCTCGTGGCCTGCTCGGGCGGCGACCGCCGGCCGGTCGCCGGCGTCTGCAAGGCTTTCCCGACAGCCGCGCAAGCGGCCGCGACCGACGGCGCCGCCGGGATGGAGGATTGCCTGCATCGGTGGGCCTACACCTTGGCCGCTGGACCGGATGACGCTGGAACCGTGGCGGACGCGACGGTTGCGGCCTGCACGGCGCCGCTCAGCCGCTGGAATCAGCAAGCCTTGGCCGCAGCCGCGAACGAAAGCACGCCGCAGGAGGCGACGAGCCTGCTGACCGGCGAACCCACCAGCCCTATCGCTGAACACCGAAACTTCGCCGCGGACCGAGCGCTGTTCTATGTCGCGCAAGCGCGGGCGGGGCATTGCAAGCCGCCGCCCCGCCGCGAGGGCGCGGTGATGACCGCGCCGGACAAGTAGTCGTCTAGCGAAGCGAGTCGGGGACGATCCCACCGTTCTCGGCGAGCTTCCGCATGACCGCCTTGTGCAGCCAGATGTTCATGGCCGCGCTGTCGCCGGTGTCGCCCGAATAGCCGAGTTCCGCCGCCAGCGCGGTCCGGTTGGCAAGGCTCGAGTCGATGGACAGCAGCTTCAGCAGGTCCACGATCGACTGACGCCAGTTCAGGGTCTGCCCGTTGTCCTTCGCCATCACCTCGAGAACGGCCTCGACGTCGACGGCGGGGGGCGGTTCGGCCGCGGCGGGCGCAGGCGCGGCCGCGGGCGCCGCCGCTGGCGCGGTCTGGCGCGGGGCGGCCTGAGGCGCCGCCTTGGCCTGGGGATGGTGGAAGATCTTCGAGAGAATGTCGCCGAATACGCTCATGTGCCGCCTCCTGCTGAGGACGGCGGAACGTCGACGGGGGCGGGTTGGATGCTAAGGCAGAGCTCAGCTCTTGAGCAATTCGTCCAGCTTGCGGATGTCGACGATCTCGGAGGCGACGCCGCCTTCGAGCTTCATCACCTTGTTGCAGTAGAGCCGCAGCAGCGGCGCCTCGTGAGTGGCGAGCACCAGGATCCCCGCCCGCTCGACCAGCTTCAGCAGCCGCTTGTGCGCCAGCTTCTGGAAGTCGGCGTCGCCCACGGCGATCCATTCGTCCATCAGGAGCACGTCGCACTCCACCGCCGTCGCCGCGGCGAAGGCGAGGCGGCCCTGCATGCCGGCGGAGTAGGTCTTCACCGGCATCGACAGGAAGGGCCCTAGCCCGGTGAACTCGGCGATCTCGTCCATCCGCGCGTCGATGTCCTTGGTCGACAGGCCGCCGATGCGGCAGCGGAGGCGAATGTTCTCGTAGCCGGTCGCCGACGGGTCGATGCCCAGGCTGAGGTCCAGCAGCGAGGCGATGCGCCCGTGCACCTCGATCGAGCCCTCGTCCGGCTCGTAGGCTCCCGAGAGCGCGCGCAGCAGGGTGGTCTTGCCTGAGCCATTGTGGCCGATCAGGCCCAGACGGTCGCCAGCCTTGAGCTGGAGGTTCACGTTCGACAGCGCAGTCACGTCGGTGACACCGGCGTGGCGGCCCAGGGCGCCGCCGACGGCTACAGCGCGGGCCAGCGCCTTCTTCATCGACTTGGCGTCGGCCCCATAGACCGGGAAGCGGATCGTGAGGTCGGTGCAGGTGATCGAAGCGGCGGTCACAGGTAGTGCACCAGGCGGCGGCGGGTGTTGGCGAAGATCGCGAAGGTGAGAGCCCAGCCCACGACGGCCATCGCCACGAGGACGATGTAGCTGTACGAGGCCACCGACTGGCCGAGCAGCGGCGCGCGGACGGCCTGCAGCAGGTGGTAGAACGGGTTCAGGTCCAGGAAGATCTGGTGCTTGCCGAACCGGCTGGGCATCCAGAACACCGGCGTCATGAAGATGGCGAACTGCATCACCGAGACCACGATCTGCGGAACGTCGCGGAAGCGGGCCGAGGCGATGGCGGCGAGCAGGGACATCCAGCTCGCGTTGAGCAGCATCAGCGCCACACCGACCACCGCCAGCGGCACGTCGGCCACCTTCCACTGGCCGTAGAAGACCAGCATGCCGACCACGATCACCAGGTGGTGGCCGAGGTTGATCAGGTTGCGGAAGACCGTGCGCCAGACAAAGGTGAACATCGGCAGGCTGGTCTGGGACAGGATGCCCGAGGCCAGGACAAAGGTGTCGCAGCCCTCGTTCACCGTACCCGTCATCACGCCGAAGAACACGATGCCGAGCGCCACGTAGGGCAGGAACTCGTTCAGCGGCAGGGTGAAGAGACTTGCGTACAGAAAGCCGATGCCCAGGACCATCAGGCCCATGGACAGCGTGATCCAGAACGGGCCGAGCACCGAGCCGCGGTAGCGCGAGGCCACGTCGTGCCAGGCCAGCGACCAGGACAGGCCCAGTCGCCCGAACGAATTGACCAGGTCCCTGGACGCCATCTGCAACTGGAACAGCGCGCCGCGCCGGCCGGTCCGCAGCATGTGGGTGGCGGTCTGCAAAGGGCCTCTCCCGATGGAAGGCGCGCAGTTATCAGCCGGGGTTTCACGGCGCAAGGAACGACGCCTGCCGCAGCGGCTTTGCCAGCCCGCGCGCTTCCGTGTTAGCCCGGCCACGTGCCCCGCACCGTCCCTGCTCCCCCGCCCGCGCCCGTCCGCGACACCGCGACGCCCGCCCTGTCCCTGGAAGGGGCCGGCGTCTGGCTGGTCGTCCCATGCTACAAGGTGACCGGCCACATCCTGCGGGTGATCAAGAAGACCCCCGCCTGGTTCGAGGGCATCGTCTGCGTGGACGACGCCTGCCCCGACAAGTCGGCGGACTTCATCGAGGCGAACAACACCGATCCGCGCGTGGTGGTCGTGCGGCTGGCGAAGAATCAAGGGGTCGGTGGCGCGATGCTGGCCGGCTACGCCGAGGCCGCCCGCCGAGGCGCTCGGGTCATGGTCAAGGTGGATGGCGACGACCAGATGGACCTGGGCTACGCCGCCCAGCTGGTGGCCCCCATCCTGCTCGGCGAGGCCGACTACGCCAAGGGTAACCGCTTCACCTCGATCAGCCACCTGACCACCATGCCGACGGTGCGCGTTCTGGGAAACGCCGCGCTCAGCTTCGCGGCCAAGGTCTCGACCGGCTATTGGAACATCTTCGACCCCACCAACGGCTACACCGCGCTCGAGGCGAACGTCGCGCGGCTGCTGATGGAAAAGCGGGTCTCGAAACGGTTCTTCTTCGAGACCGACCTGCTCTACCACCTGGGTACGCTCCGGGCCGTGGTGCGGGACGTACCGATGCCGGCGCGCTACGCCGACGAAGTCTCGAATATCCGCATCGGCGCCATCGTCGGGCCCTTCGCCCTCAAACACATCCGCAACTTCGCCCAGCGCGTCGTGGGGCAGTACTTCGTGCGCGACTTCAACGCCGCCAGCATGGAGTTGTTGTTCGGCCTGCTGTTCTCGCTCTTCGGCGTGGCCTATGCGCTCAGCTACCTCGCCAACCGGGTGCCGGGCCAGGCCGCGTCGGCCGGGGTGGTCATGCTGGCCGCGCTCCCGGTCATCCTGGGCGCCCAGCTTCTGTTGCAGGCGATGAACTTCGACGTGCTGAACGTGCCCAATCGTCCGATCCACCCGTATCTCAACGTCCTGCGCGAGCTGGAGGAGGAGCCCCAGGCATGAGCCCCAAGGACATGGCGCTTTGCAGCGTCTTCGCCGTGGCCCTGCCGCTGGGCCAGATGATGTTCAAGTGGGGCGCCGTCTACAACGAGCGGCTGTCCGGACCCTTCCTCGTCCGGGTTGTCCAGAACTACCCGCTGATGGGCGCCTTCGCCTGGTACGGGGTCACGGCGCTGCTCTGGTTCTACGTGCTGACCCGCGTGCCACTCAGCCTCGCCTATGCCTTCTCGCTGATCGGGTCGTGCCTGGTGCCTTTGGCCGGCTGGCTGGTGTTCAAGGAACAGGCGACCTGGACCATGGCGGCCGGGTACGTCCTGATGGTGGCCGGCCTCTTCCTCGTGGTGCGCCCGGCGTGAGAGAGGTCGCCACGCCGACGGGCGCCGCGGCGCGCTGGACGCTGCGCCTCATCCTGCTCGCCGCCTTCGTGCTGATGCTGAAGCTGAACCTCCCGGGCCACCTGACCGTGGACTCGGTGTTGGCCCTGCACGAGGGCCGGTTCGGCGTACGCACGACCTGGAACCCGGCCTTTTTTGGCTGGCTGCTGGGCGTGCTGGACAGGATCCACACCGGCACGGCCCTCGCCGTCGGACTGAGCGGGCTGCTGCTGTTCGGCGCCTGGTCCCTGTTGCCGGCCACGCGGCCGCGTACCAGCTGGCTGGCGCCGCTGGTGGCGCTGGGCGTGATCGCGCTGCCGCAGGTGATCGTTTATCCCGGCATCGTTTGGAAGGACGTGCAGTTCGCGGTGGCGACCCTAGCGGGCTTCTCGCTGCTGGCCTTCGGCGTGCGCGACCGGTTGGCGGCCACGCCTTGGATCAGCCTCGCGGTCGCGGCCGTGCTGTTCGCCGCCGCCGGCCTCCTGCGCCAGAATGGCCTGCTACTGGCGCTGCCGGCGGCGCTGGCCATCGCCTGGGCGCGCGCGGGCTATCGCGGCTGGGGCCGCAGCACCGGCCTCGCCCTGGGCTGGCTCGCGGCCGTGGCGCTGATGGCCTTCGTGCTGAGCGCAGTCGCTCAGCCCCAAGGGGCCGGTCGCCCGGACGACGCCGGCAGCAAGGGGGTGCGCATCCTGCAGACCTATGACGTCGCCGCCGCCAGCGCCCTGGAGCCCAGCCGCCGCACGCCGCACATCGACCGGGCCTCGCCCGCCGCCGGCGCCTATCTGCGGGCGCACGCCGCCGAGTTCTACTCGCCGGAGCGGGTCGACACGATGTCCTCCGACGCCCGCATGTCCGAGCTCTGGAAGACCGTCCCGCATGCCGCGATCCAGGCCGAATGGCTGGACCTGATCCAGGAGGATCCCGGCCTCTACCTCCGCGCCCGGGCCCTGGCGTTCAGCCAGGTTTTCGGCACGCCGGTGATCGATCGCTGCCTTCCGGTGACCGTGGGCGTGGATGGCCCGCCCGAGGCGATGAAGGCCCTCAATCTGCCGCGCCGCATGAGCCGGGACGACCAGCGGCTGTTCAACTACGTGACGTGGTACATGGACACGCCGGCCCTGTCGCACGTGGCCTTCGCCGCCGTCGCCCTGGTGGTGGGCGTGATGCTGCTGATCCGACGCGATCCGGCCGACTTGGTCATCGCCGGCCTGCTTGCGGGCGGGCTGGGGTTTGCGGCGAGCTTCTTCGTGATCTCGATCGCCTGCGACTATCGCTACCTGTACGTCCTGGACATGGCGGCGCTGACCGGCCTGATCTACCTCGCGCTGGATCCGCGCCTACGGCGCCGGGCGTAGATCAGTCGTCGGCGAGGGCGGCGTCCAGTTCGGCGTCGACGCTATCCAGCAGGCTCTGGGCGGCGCGCCAGCCGTCCTCCAGCCGCGCGATGCTGGCGCGGGCCTCGGTCTCGAACGCCTGGGCCGCTTCGATCCGGGCGCGGGCTTCCATCAACTCGGCGCGGACGGCAGCCAGGTCTCGGGTCGTGGACGAGACCAGGGCGCCGACGTCGCGGGCCCGCTCGGCCAGCCGCGCCGCCGCGCCGTCCAGCAGGGCCATCTTCGGCGACTTGCCGGCCGCCTTAGCCTCGAACCAGGCGTGAACGTCCGCGGCGATTTCGCCGGCCCAGCCCAGGTTCTTTAGGCCGTCGCTGGTCGCATTGTGGCGCAGGTCGGCGGTCAGGAAACCGTCGATCTCCTTCGCAGCCTTGGGCGTCAGCTTGGGCATCGGCGCGCCGTGGGCGGCCTCGATCCGCGTGACCTCGGTCCGCCAGTCCGCCAGCAGCGCATCGTACCCCACGAAGGCGCGCGGCAGGTCGCGGGTATAAGCCTCGGCCGCCAGCATGTAGACGCTCCAGACCAGCACCGACTTCTCGTCGGCGAATCCGTCGCGGCGGCGCAACGAACCAGCCACGGCCAGCGGATGGCGAACCGGGATGACGCAGCGGGCGGCGACGCCTTTCGCCTCCAGCACCCTGCGCCACATCGGCAGGAGCACGGTGGCGCGGGGGTCCTTCATCAGAGGCCAGGCCGCCTTGGGGAACTCCTCATCGAACAGGGCCATGGCGCGTTCGAACCAGGCCTGGTCCTCGGCTTCCGGCAGCGGGCGATAGGGATAGGCGAAGGGGTCGTCCCAGGCCGAGCCCGCGGCGCGCAGGCGCTCGTCGTTGAAGATCGCGATCTTCCAGGGCTCGAAGTAACCCTTGGCGTTGTGCTCGTCGCCCGGCATCACATTGGTCGGGAGCTGGGCGCCCGCCAGGGCCAGTAGCTGGGTGACGGCCGAGGTGCCCGAACGGTGCATGCCCAGCACGAGATAGGCGGTCCGCGCGCCTGCGGCCGTCGCGGCCGTCGGGGAAGCAGTCTTGGCGGTTGGGCGGCGCATCTCCGGGTGGGTGGTACGGGGCAGGGCGCGCGACGGCAAGCGCTGGATCGCAAAGCGGGACCGCCAAGGTTGAACGGCCGGACCATCTGTTGCACACCACGGCCTGCCGCCCGATCTCAGGAACCCATACTCCATGGCCGCTACGGCCCCAGCTGACGAACGCCCGCTCTCCGCGGAGGCGCATCGGGCGATCTCCGCCGCGTTCGACCCTGACTTCTACCGGGCGACCTACACCGACGTGCCGGCCGACATGGGGCCGCTGTGGCACTATCGGATGGCCGGTTGGCGAGAGGGCCGCGACCCGGCGCCGTGGTTCTCGGTCCATGGCTACCTCGCGGCCAACCCCGACATCGCGTCCGCCGGGGTCGAGCCCTTCTCCCACTTCCTGACGTACGGCCGGCATGAGGGGCGCGAGATCGCGCCCTCCCGGTTCGCCGCGGCCTACTTCGGTCAGGTGGACTGGGCGCCCGAACCCTGGACGCACGAGAGTTTCGCCGTCTCGGAGACCGCCGGCGTGGCGCGCGGCGGCAAGCGTCGCCGTCCGGCCCTCCCGCTGACGCCGGAGCAGCATGCCGCGGTGGCGGCGGAGTTCGACGCGGCCTTCTACCTGACCCTGAATCCCGACATCGCCAGCTCCGGCCTGGACCCGCTGGAGCATTTCATCCGCACCGGCTGGCTGGAAGAGCGCGACCCCAACGCCCGCTTCTCCGTGCGCGACTACCTGGACGCCAATCCCGACGTGGAGGCGGCGAACCTCAACCCCTTCGCCCACTATCTCGTCGCCGGCCGGGCGGAGGGCAGGGCCCCGCGGCACGAGCTCGGGTTCCGCTACGATGTGGTCGCCCGCCTGCGGCCCGTCGAAGAACGGATCGCCGCGGCGGCGAACGCCTCGGCCCGTCTGCGGACCGATCCACCCGGGCGGCTGACGGCCGCGCTGGGCAAGCTGGGCGACCTCCACGTGACGCTCAGTCACGACAACTACGTCGAGCACTCGGGCGGGCTGCAGTTCTGCGTGCGGCGTGAAGCCGAACAGTTCGCGTCACGCGGAGTTGCGCACCTGCATCTCTATCCCGCAGTTCCCTGGCCGGTGGTCCGCGCCGCGGGCGAGGCGGGACCGCTGGGCGTGCTCCTGAACGGCCGCCGGCTGGGGTTCTTCACGCCCGAGGCCGTGCGCGATGCGCTGGCGGCGGCGGCGGCGGGGGAAGGCCGGCGAAGCTTCGCGATCCATAGCCTGCTGGGCCACGAGCCGGACGCCACCGCCGATATCCTGGGCGCGGCCGGCCTCTGCGAAGGCTTCTTCTGGCTGCACGATTTCGCCAGCCTTTGCGCGGGTTTCCACCTGCTGCGCAACGAGGTCGAGGACTGCGCCGCGCCGCCGCCGGAAAGCGCCGCCTGTGGGATCTGCGCGTACGGGCCTCACCGCGCCCGTCATCTCGACGCGCACAGGCGCCTGTTCGAGCGCCTGAAGCTCACGGTCGTGGCGCCGTCGCAGGTCACACTCGATTTCTGGCGTTCGCGCGGCGATCTGCCGGCCATGGCCGAGGTGGTGCTGCCCCACGCGCGACTGGTGGAGCGCAAGGCGGCGCGGCCGCCGGGCGGCGAGCAACCGTTCCGGTTGGCCTACCTCGGCATGCCGACCGCGCTGAAGGGCTGGCCGGTGTTCCGGGCGCTGGCGCAGCGCTTCGAGGACGACCCTCGCTACGAGTTCCTACACCTGGGCGGCGCGCCGGACCCGACCGCGCCGGCGGCGTTCCACAAGGTGGTCGTCACCGGCGAGCGGCCGCGCGCCATGCAGGAGACCCTGGAGGCGCTGCAGGCCGACGCGGCCCTGATCTGGCCGCTGTGCCGCGAGACCTTTTCGTTCACGGCCTACGAGGCCGCCGCGGCCGGTGCGGCGGTGCTGACCGGACCTGATAGCGGCAATGTCGCGGCCTTCGCGGCGGACCCCACGCGCGGCCGTGTCCTGGCCGACGAGGCGGCGCTGGCCGAAAGCTTCGAGACGGGCGAGGTGCTGGCGCTGGGCCGAGCGCACCGCAAGGCGATGCTGCATGACCTGGCCTACAGCGGCATGACCGGAGACCTCGTGGCATGAAGCGCCTGCTCGCAGCCGCGGTGCCCATGCGCCTGCGTGGGCGTCTGCGCCGACTGCATCCCGACCACGCGATCGCCGCGCGCGCCTTCGACGCGGCGTTCTATCTCAAGACCTATCCCGATGTGGGCGAGGTGGGCGCCGATCCGCTCGACCACTTCATGACCTACGGCTGGCGCGAGGGACGCGATCCGTCGCCGGACTTCTCGGTCCGCGCCTATCTCGAAGCCTTTCCGGACGTGGCCGATACGGGGCTGAACCCGTTCGTCCACTGGCTCACCAACGGCCGGCCGCGGGCGGTGGCGCTCCAGTCACCCTATGGGTTCCGCTACGACCTTATCGTCGGGCTGAAGCCGGTGGAAGCGCGCCTCCCGCGAGGCGTGGACGTCTGCGCACCTGAGGACGGCCTGAGGCTTGCGCTCGCCACGTCGCGGAGCGGCCTCCGCAGGCTGCACATCACGTTCAGCCACGACGACTACAGCGCCAATCTCGGTGGGCTGCAGGCGGCGATCCGGCGCGAGTCCGTGCGGGCCGCGAGCCTGGGTTGGGACCACCTCCATCTGTATCCGGCGCGACCCTGGCCCGTCGTCCGCACCGAGGCCGAGGCGGCGGGGCTGGGCGTTGTCTGGAACGGCGACCGCGCGGGCGTGTTCGCCCCCGCCTCGATCGCCAGGGTCCTGACCGACGCCGCCGGGCGGGAAGGCGCCGAGCGCAGCTTCGCCATCCACAGCCTACTGGGTCATACGGCCGACGAGGTCGCCGACATCGTCGAGGCGGTGGGCCTGGGCGCGGGGACCTTCTGGCTCCACGACTTCGCCAGCCTGTGCGCCGGCTTCCACCTGCTGCGGGACGACGTTCAGGACTGCGCCGCGCCGCCACCGGGCAGCGCAGCGTGCGGCATCTGTGTCTATGGCCCCTGGCGCGGCCGTCACCTGGCCCAGCATGCCCGGCTGTTCGAGCGTCTGGCCCTGACCGTCGCGGCGCCGTCGCAGGCGACGCTCGACCTCTGGAAAGCCTCGACCACCCTGCCGGCCGCGGCCACGGTCGTGCTGCCGCACGCGACGTTGGTTCCTCTGAGCCCAGCGCCGCCGACGCCTGCCGATCGGCCGCTGCGGGTCGCGTATGCGGGGCTGCCGGTCGCGCACAAGGGCTGGCCGCTCTTCCAGGCGCTGGCCGGGCGGTTCGCCGACGATCCCCGCTATGAGTTCCACCACTTCGGCGCACGCGGCGACGCGGCCCTGCCGGCGACGTTCCATGCGGTGAGCGCCAACGCAGGCCAGCCGCTCGCCATGCGCGATGCGCTCCAGGCGGCTGAGATCGACGCCGTCCTGGTCTGGCCGCTATGCCGCGAGACGTTCTCGTTCGTGGCTTACGAGGCGGTGTCGGCCGGTTGCGCCGTGATCACCGGACCCGACAGCGGTAACGTTCAGGCGTTCGTGGTCGGAGAACGCCACGGCCAGGTGCTGGACGAGGCGGCGCTGACCCAGGCGTTCGAAAGTGGCTCGATCTTGGACCTGTCTCGTGCGCGCCGCGCCCCGATGCTCTATGAGCTTCGCTACGGCGCGCTCACCTTTGACCTCGGCGACGCCCCAAGCGCATGAAGATCCTCTGCTATTCCAGCTTCACCTTCTCGTACCTGAACCGCGCTCGCGTGCTGTTCCAGACGCTTCGCGAGCATCATCCCGAGTGGGAGCTGGCGGCGCTGATCACCGACCGCCCGCCGGAAGGGTTCGTCTTCGACCCCGCCGTCGAACCCTTCGACCGGCTGGTGTGGGCCGACGACCTGGGCATCCCGAACTTCCAGAGCTGGCTGTTCAAGCATGACGTCGTGGAGGTCTGCACGGCGGTGAAAGGCCCCTTCATGCACCAGGCGTGCAGCTGGGGCTTCGATGCTGTGATCTACATGGATCCCGACACCGCCGCGCTCAGCACGCTGGCGCCGCTGGAGGAATGGCTGGCCGCGGACGATATCCTGCTGACGCCGCATCTGATCGATCCCAACGACGACCACACGGCCATCCTCGACAACGACCTTTCGGCCTCGCGCACCGGTATTTTCAACCTGGGCTTCGTCGCCATCCGCACGACCGGGGAGGGCGCGCGGTTCGCCAAGTGGTGGAACGACCGGCTGCTCTCGTACTGCTACGACGACATGGCGAACGGGCTGTTCGTGGACCAGCGATGGTGCGACCACGTGCCGGCCCTGTTCGACCGTGTGAAGATCATTCGCGACCCTGGGTACAACGTCGCCAGCTGGAACCTGTCGACCCGCAAGGTCGAGGTCGGCAAGGACGGGGTGATCCGCGTCAACGGCGCGCCGCTGCGGTTCTGGCACTTCACCAAGCTGGGGGCCGTCGGCGACGCCATGACCAAGCGCTACGCTGGGACCAATTTCCCGGTCTACGAGATCTGGGCCTGGTACAAGCGGCAGGTGACGGCGGCGACCGATCCTGCGATCCCGGACCGCTGGTGGGCCTTCGGCGCCTATGATGACGGCCGGGCCATCGCCAAGAAGGAGCGGGTGCTTTATCGCGAACGCGCCGACCTGCAGGCGGCTTTCCCCAACCCCTTCGCCTCTGGGCGCGGCAGCTTCCAAGAATGGCTCGAACACGAAGGCGCGTGACGCCGGCCGAAGCCGGAGCCGACGCCGCTCTCAGCACCCAGCCCGCGCACGCGACGATGCTGGACAAAGCCCGCGCCGTCTCGGCGAAGGTGGCGCGGCTGAGCCGTGACTTCGCCGGCGCGCACAAGCTCGCCCAACAGGCCCAGGTCCGCGAGGCGCTGACCCGCACCGAGCTGACCCAGGCGCTGACCGAATCGCTGGCGGCGCGCGCGGAGCTGGAGGCGAGGTTGCGGGACCAGGCGGTGGCCGCGTTCCAGGCCCGCGGGGAGAGGCGCCTGCGCCGCCACAACCGCCTCAGCCGCCTGCTGGACCGCGTGTTGGCGCGGCTCGGCTGGCCCGGCCAGGCGCTGGTGATCGCCCGCAGCGGCGTGTGGCACGGGACCGGACGGCGCTGGCGCGACCTGCGCCACGTGGCGGCCTACGCGCGGCGTGGAGCGCAGCCCGAGGTCAGCCCGCGCGCGCCGCTGGATCAAGCCTGGTATCTCGCCGAGAACGCAGACGTGGCCAAGGCCGGGATCTCGCCGCTGGCCCACTACCTCGTCACCGGCGGCCGCGAGGGCCGCGATCCCGGCCCCCTGTTCCACAACGGATGGTACGCGCGCGAGAACGCCGTCGAACTCGCCGCCACGAGCGTGACGCCGCTGGAGCACTATGTGCGGGTCGGCGCCGCGCGTGGACTCTCACCGCATCCGGTGTTCGACGCCGCCCACTACCTGGCGCAGGCCCCGGTGCTGGAGCCGGGCGATGCGCCGCTCGCCCACTATCTGCGCGAGGGCTGGCGTTCGAACCTCAGTCCTCACCCGCTGTTCGATCCAGCCTGGTACCTGCAGCAGGCGCCGGAAGCGGCCGGCCAGCCGCCCCTGGCCCACTATCTTTCGACGGGCTGGAAGACCGGCCGCGCGCCGCATCCGCTGTTCGACCCGCGCTGGTACCTGGAGCAGCATCCGGGTGTGGCCGAGGCGGGATTCGAGCCGCTGACCCACTTCCTGGCGAATGGTGGCTTCGAAGGCGCCAGCCCCAGCCCCTGGTTCGACCTGCCCGCCTATGTCGAGGCCCGCGGCGCGGACCTGCCCAAGGGCGTCCACCCGCTGATCGACTACCTGCGCGGGGGAGCGTGGGCGGTGGCCGAGGCCCGGCCGGGCTTCCCGACCGCGGCCTATCTCGCGACGCGTCCAGGGCTCGTGGCCAAGGGCCTCACGCCGCTGGAACACTGGGCTCGGCGGGGCGGTCGCTGAAAGCGTCCGCCAGGCCGAGCGCGGCCAGCTGGCGGCGCACCTCGTTGTAGTATTCCGGCACGTAGTGGAAAGGGCTGAGGCCCCAGCGATGCTCGGCGTCCGCTAGCCGAAACGCGCCGGCGTCGATCCGCGCCATGGGCGGCATGAGCGCCTGGAACTCGGCTTCCTGTCGCTCGAGCAAGGCGTTGTAGTCGGCGATCGCCGCGCTCTGGCCGCCGATGATCTCCACATGATCGATCGGCGCGATCCGCCCGTCAGGCAGCCGCTGGCGATCGGCCCAGCGCGCGCTGTGCAGGATCAGCTCGGCGCGCCCCAGCGGCGTCGCCCGCGTCAACGCCGCGAACTCCGAGGCCGACTCGCGCCAGAGCCGCTCGGCGGCCTCGGACAGCCGATGGATGGTCCGCACGTCGCGCAGGGAATCCTGCGTCCGATAGCCGCTCCTGACCATCTCGCCGCTGTTTGAGGCCAGGGCCGGGCCGACGGAGAGCAGGTCGAACCGCTCGTCGATGAAGTCGAAGATGATATGGCTTGGCCGCCACGCCAGGAGCGTCCCAAGCGCGGTCTTGCGCAGGTCGGCCACGAGCGCCTTGTGCTCGTGCGCATGCAGGTCACCCGGCAGGTCCTCCGCAGGGCGAAAACCCTCGACCGGAGCCGAAAGCAGGCCCGGAAGGCTGGTGCGCGACACGTAAAGCAAAGCTTCCGCGCCGCCGCCACGGATTGGCCACAGATCGCGGGTTATGCAGCTGCCAACGATGGCGATCCGCAGCATCGGGGCTCCTGGGGCGCGGGGTCCGTTCGGCGGTTCTTAGCACGGACGGGCGAGCATTGGGGCGCATTGACAAGGCAAGGTCGCCTGCGCATCTACGCGCCCTTTCGGCAAATTGCCGTCGCGGGGGGGCGCGAACGCGCTATCTTCGGGTGCGTTCACGTCTTTCGGGGCGGATTGGTATATCAGGCCCCAAGGTCTGACGAGACGGCTTAGGCGACATGAAATTCCTCACGTTCCTTACGGATCTGCCGAAGAACACGGTCGGGCGCGCACTTCGCGACGGCTACAAGCCGGCGGCCGTGGCGTTCGGATTCAGCCTCGTCTCGAACCTGCTCTATCTGGCCCTCCCGCTCTATACCTATCAGATCTACGGCCGGGTGATGGTCAGCCAGAACCTTCCGACCCTTTGGATGCTGACGCTCGTCACGCTGTTCGTCTTCGCCATCTCGGGCGTGATCGACGACCTCCGCGCGCGAGTGCTGATCAACTACGGGGTGGCCCTCGACCAGCGCGTGTCCGGCCGGGTGTTCACCAGCCTCTTTGACGCCGCGGTGCGGGGGGATTGGGGCGCGCGGGCGCAGGCGCTGCGCGACCTGGACCAGTTCCGCCAGACCCTCACCGGCGTCGCGGCCGCGGCCTTCATGGACGTGCCGTGGATCCCGGTCTTCCTGTTGGTGCTCTTCATCATCGATCCGCTGGTCGGCGTGATCACGGTGCTGGGGGCCGCGGCGCTCATCCTGCTCGCCGTCGCCCAGGCGCGGGCGACGAAGTCCGCCCTGAAGGACGCCAACGACTCGGCGCTCAAGAGCTACGGTTTCACCGACGCGGCCCTGCGCAACGGCGAGGTCGTGCGCGCCATGGGCATGCTGCCCACGATCGGCCAGGCCTGGGCCCGCCATCGGGCCGTCACGATCGAGCGCGGCGCCGCGGCGGCTGAAGCGTCGAACTTATACACCGACCTGATCAAGACGGTGCGCATGGGAATCCAGGTGCTGATCATCGCGACCGGCGCCTTCCTGATCCTTGAGGGCAAGATCCACTCGGGCATGCTGTTCGCCAACATGATCCTGGCCGCCCGCGCCCTGCAGCCGATCGAGAAGATCGTCGCGGCCTGGGACCCGCTGAACAACATGTTCCGCGCCTACGAGCGCCTGAACCTCTTGCTGGCCGGAGCCGAGCAGCCGGCGGCCGCCACCGCCCTGCCGCGCCCCCTGGGCAAGCTCTCGGTCGAGGGCCTCAACTTTGCGCCGCACGGTAGTACGCGGCTGGTGCTCAGCAACATCAACTTCGCGCTCGATCCCAACGAGGTCCTGGGCGTGATCGGGCCGTCGGGCGCGGGCAAGTCGACCCTGGCGCGCCTGCTGATGGGAATCTGGAAACCCCAAAACGGAGTTGTGCGGCTCGACGGCGCCGACGTGTTCAGCTGGGACCGCGCCGACTTCGGCCGCTACGTGGGCTACCTGCCGCAGGATACCGAACTGTTCGCCGGCACGGTTCGCAACAACATCGCCCGCTTCCGCGAGGGCGTGACGGACGAGGAGGTCGTGGCCGCGGCGCAGCTCGCCGGGGTGCATGACCTGATCCTGCGCATGCCCAAGGGCTACGACACCGATGTCGGCGAAGGCGGCGTGGTGCTCTCCGCCGGCCAGCGGCAGCGCGTGGGCCTGGCGCGGACGGTGCTCGGCAAGCCCGCGTTCGTCGTGATGGACGAGCCGAACGCCAATCTCGACCTCGAGGGCGAAGAGGCGCTGATGCGCGCGATCGACGCGATGAAGGCCAATGGCGCCACGGTGGTGATCATCTCCCACAAGCCGGGCGTGTTCCGCTCGGCCGACAAGATGCTGGTGCTGCGGGAAGGGCGCGTCGAGCTGTTCGGTCCGCGCGATCAGGTGATGGCGCGCCTCGTCAAGCCGGCGCAGCAGCCTGAAGTCCGCGCCGTGGAGGGCGGTCGATGAAGTTCGATCTGACGACGCTCAGCAAGCCGCCGGCCCGCCGGGGCTATGTCGCGCCGACCTTCGGGAACGATGAAGACGAGGTGATGCCCACCGAGCTGCAGCAGCGGCTGCGGCGGCCGATGGTGGTGGGCGCGGGCGTGATCGGGGCCTTCGTGATCGGCCTGGGTCTCTGGGCCTCGGTGAGCCAGCTCAGCACGGGCATCACGGCCCAGGCGCAGGTGCGCGCCGACGGAATGCGAAAGACCCTGCGGCACAAGGAGGTCGGGGTCGTGAAGCAGATCCTGGTCACCGAGGGCCAGCGGGTGCGCGCCGGCCAGCCGCTACTGCTGTTCAACGACGTCGAGGCGCGCGCCGCGGTGGCGGTGCTGCAGAACCAGTACGACAGCCTGCTGGCGCAGAACACGCGGTTCACGGCGGAGGCGCTCGGCAAGACCGCTCTCGAGTTCCCGAGCGAGCTCAGCGCGCGGATGAGCGACCCGGCCGTCGCCACCATGATCCGCGACCAGCAATTCCTGTTCTCGTCGCGCCAGCAGCTCTTCCAGAGCCAGTCGGCGGTGCTGATGCAGCGAATCGAGCAGCAGCAGACGCAGGTCCAGGGTCAGCAGGCGCAGGTTGATTCGATCAACGAGCAGATCCGCCTGACCGAGGAGGAGCTCGCCGGCTATCGCAAGCTGAACGAGCAGGGCTTCGCGCCCAAGACGCTGATCCTGCGCTACGAGCGCAGCCTCGCCGAACTGGGCGGCCGCAAGGGCCAGCTCCTGGCCGACATCGCCCGCCTCAAGCAGCAGATGGGCGAGACGCGGCTGCAGCTGACATCGATCCGCGAAGAGCGCGAGACGCAGGCGGCTGAGGGGCTGCGCGACAGCCAGGCGCGCCTGGCCGACGTGATTCCCCGCCTGACGACGGCCCGCCAGACGCTGGACGCCACCGTCGTCCGCTCGCCCGTGGACGGCTACGTGTTCAATCTGACCCAGTACACCGTCGGCGGCGTCGTCGGCGGCGGCGAGGCGCTGATGGACGTGGTGCCGTCGAGTACGCCTCTGACGGTGACCGCCATGATCAAGCCCGAGGACGTGGACGAGGTCCACGAGGGCATGAAGGCGAAGATCAAGCTGACCGGCCTGAACCAGCGCTTCAACGACGCGCTCAACGCCGAAGTCGTGCTGGTCTCGAAGGATCGGATCACCAACGAAAAGAGCGGCATCCCGTTCTACCGGGTCGATCTGCGGATCCCGCCGACCGAACTCAAGAAGCTCAAGAAGGGCGTCCAGCTGACGCCGGGCATGCCCGCGTCGGCGCTTATCGTGACCGGCCAGCGGTCGGTGATGGGCTTCCTGATTTCGCCAATTACGATGACCATGGAGGACGCGTTCCGCGAGGAGTAGCGGCGCCCGTGCAACACCAATTCACCTGAAGTTCCAGGGGGCTTTTTGATGTTGCGTAATTGGCAGGGTTCCGATACGTCTCCCCTTGGGCTCGTCTAACCTGCGCCGCAGCCATGCTATGGCGCTTGGGGTAATGGACCGCTGGGACTGCTCCATCGGGGATGGGGGTCAAGCGTTCCAGGGGTCCGTGTGACACAGACTGGAGAGACTAATGGCGACTTATTTGTTTGAAACGATCACGGACGCGCAGGCCGCGACCTACGATCAGTGGGTTGACCAGCTCGTCTTCACGACGGCTGGCGAGCGTGCGACCCTGACGACCGTCCGGTTCAACCCGGCGACGCTGGCGAACCCCGCTTCGACGATCACCGTGATCTCGGGCCTGACTGGCAAGACCGTGACCTTCCCGGCCGCGACGTTCGCCGGTGAAACCCCGATCTTCCCGGACGGCTCGGTGCTGTACGTCGGCACCACCGGCAACGACAGCCCCGCGGCTGGCGGCTCGACCAACGACGCCTACTACGGCGGTGAGGGCAACGACACCTTCGACGGCGGCGCCAACGGCGACCTGCTGCAAGGCAACCAAGGCAACGACAATCTGACGGGCGGCTCGGGCGCCGACACCGTGTATGGCGGTCAAGGCAACGACACTATCGACGTCGGCCAACAGGCGAACTTCGCTCAGGGCAACATCGGCAACGACACCATCTCGGGCGCCGGCCAGTCGACCCTCCTGGGCGGCCAAGGTGACGACAGCGTCACGGGCGGCACCTTTGCGGACTTCCTGAACGGCAACTCGGGCGCTGATACGATCACGGGTCTGGGCGGTAACGACCAAATCCTCGGCGAGAGCGGCGCTGACAACATCACGGCTGTGGACGGCAACGTCACTGTCGATGGCGGCACCGGTAACGACACGATCTCGATCTCGGCCGGCTCCGTTGGTGGCACCGTTTCCGTGATCGGCGGTGACGGCGACGACAACATCTCGGCTGCGAACGTCGCGGGTGGTGGCGTTCTGCAGGGCAACCTCGGCAACGACACGATCAACGCGTCGGCGACTGCCGGTGTGTTCTCGGTCTTCGGCGGCCAGGGCGAAGACAGTATCACCGTCGCCTCGACCACGAACGGCTCGCTCGTCAACGGCAACCTGGGCAACGACACGATCGTGGCCAACGACGGTGCGGATCGCATCTTCGGCGAAGCTGGCACCGACAACATCACGAGCGGTAGCGGCAACGACACCGTCGATGGCGGCGCCGATAACGACACCATCGTGGCGGGCTTCGGCAACGACAGCGTCAACGGCGGCGACGGTGCGGACGTCATTACCAACTCGGGTGGTGCGGACACCGTCGACGGCGGCGCAGGCAACGACAACATCACGAGCGATGCTGGTGCTGACCAACTCACGGGCGGTGACGGTAACGACACCATCGTCGCGGCTGATGGCGCCAACACCATCAGCGGCGGCGCCGGCAACGACTCGCTGACCTCGCTCTCGGGCAGCGACAACGTCACGGGCGGTGAAGGCAACGACACCATCACCACCGGCACGGGCGTCGGCAACGACACCGTCGACGCGGGTGGCGGCAACGACAACGTCAGCACGGGCGCCGGCAACGACGTCCTGCAAGGCGGCGACGGCAACGACACGCTCGTGGCCGGTTCGGGCACCGACAGCATCTCCGGCGGCAACGGGAACGACATCTTCTCGTTCAGCACGGCGGGCGACTCGGGCACGGTCCTCAGCACGCTCGACCGCATCCTGGACTGGGATTCGGGCGACAAGCTGGACTTCGCGGGCGGCATCACCGCTCCGGTGGAGAACGTGAACTACCTGGAGCTGACGGCTTCCACGTACGAGCTCGCGGTCAGCCTGGCGACCAGCCAGATCGGCGGCGGCGTGGTGGACTTCGTTGCGGTGCAGGTCGAAGGCAACGTGGTTGTGTTCGCCGACGGTGCGAACTCCAACGCGATCAGCGACGCGGTGGTTCTCGTGGGCCGCACGCTGGCCGACATCAGCTCCACCAACATCATCGGCAGCTAAGACGCCGAAACGATGGTTCGGAATTGGGCCGCCCCTCTGGGGCGGCCCTTTTTCGTTGCGCGCGCCCCCGGCTGGGCTAAGAGCCCGACGGCATGTCCAACGCTGCGATCTATCTCCACCCGAACGGCTTCGACACGACGACCGACCGCCTGCTCGGTCGGCATTCGGCGGGTGAAAGTTTCCTCCGCGGCCTGATCCGCCACGGAACGGCGCCCAACCTCAACTTCTGGAACGTGATCGGCTACGATCAGGCCAAGCTCGCGGCTCTGGTCGACCGCATCGAGGCGCCTTCGCGGCCGGTCCGCTGGATCGCGCCCAATGCCCGCGCGCAACTCAGCGACCCGGGCGTCGTCTACCTTCCCGGGCCCGCGCTGCCGGCGGAAGCCTGGCGCCGCCAGCCGCACGGGACCCGCCGATACTCAATCTCGGGCGTCACCCACACCACGGCCACGGCCAACGTAATGGGCATCCTGCCGAACTTCCTCATCGCCCCGCTCGAGGACCACGACGCGCTGATCTGCACCTCCGCCGCCGTCCGCTCGGCGGTCGACACCCAACTCCAGATGATGCGCGACTACATGCGCGCCGAGTACGGCCCCCGGCTGCGCTCTGAGGCGCTGCGGGTGACGATCCCGCTCGGCGTCAACTGCGCGGATTTCGGGACCAGCCCGGAGCACCGGCGGGCCTGGCGGGAGAAGCTCGCGATCCCGGACGGCGGCGTGGTGGCCCTCTACGTCGGACGGTTCAACATCAAGGCGAAGATGAACCCCGCCCTGATGGCCATGGCCCTGGAGCGCGCGGCCCAACGCCTGGGACGCCCGATCTACTGGGTCAACTCGGGCTGGGCGGAGAGCGAGGCGCAGGAGCGCACCTATCACGAAGAGACGCGCAAGCTCTGTCCGTCCGTCGAATATCGTCAGGTCGACGGGCGGGCGCCGGAAGTGCGCTTCTCGATCTGGTCGGTCGCCGACCTCTTCATCAGCTTCTCCGACAACATCCAGGAATCGTTTGGCCTGACGCCGGTGGAGGCGATGGCCGCCGGCTTGCCGTCCGTGGTGAGCGATTGGGACGGCTATCGGGACACCGTTCGCGACGGGCAGGACGGCTTCAGCGTGCCGACCCTGGGGTCGCGCCCCGGCTTGGGGGGCGACCTGGCCTACTGGTACGAGAACGAGTGGATGGCCTACGACAACTACATCGGCGCCGCCGGCCAATACACGGCCGTTGACCTGCGTGCGGCCGAAGAGGCGATCGTCGCCCTGGCCTCAAGCGAGGATCTGCGTCGGAAGATGGGCGCCGCGGCCCAGGCGCGCGCGCGGCAGATCTTCGACTGGGCGGTCATCATTCCGCAGTACGAGGCGCTGTGGGCCGAGCAGAACGCGCGCCGGAGCGCCGCTGCCCCCGCGCCCGTCCACCAGGTCAATCCGTTCGCGCCCGATCCCTTCACGCTGTTCTCGAGGTATCCTTCCAGGCACCTCGGCCGCGGCGACACGGTGAGCCTGACGCCCGGCCTGTCCTGGGACGCGGCCCAGGCGATCCTGGGCGCGCCGCTGGCGGCGTACAGCGCCCTGCATCGTCCGAACGCCTCGGAACTTCAGGCGATCTTCTCGCATCTGTCGCAAGGCCCGGCGACCGTCGCGGCGCTGCGCGACCTGTTCGAACCGGCGCGGAAGAACTTCATCGAACGCGGCCTGATCTGGCTGGTCCGCTACGGAATTCTGGAGGTTCGTCAGGCGCCCTAGCGTGGCCGCGGACGGTCGGGAAACAGCATCTGGCGACCTGCTTCCCGACCAAAGCGACACAGCCATGGAGAGCTAGGCTGACAGTTGAAGACTAGCGTAAAGCTTTACCGGAATGAAGGGGCGGCCAGATCACGTCTCGGTCAACTGCCGGCGGGTGTTGGAGCCGAGCAACGGGTTGGCGGGTGGATGAGAGCAAGGCGGTGAGCGACGCGCGTGGGGCCCGGGCATGCTGTGCGGCGCTGGATGCGGCGCGAGCGCTGGATCGGGCGGGCCGGGCGGCCGCCGCGGCCGCGCGTCTGGCCGATGTCGACGGATGCGACAGCTGCCGGTTTCGCAACCTCTATCTCAAGGGATCGCTGGCCGCGCGACTGGGACATCACGCCGATGCGGATCGCTGGCTCTCGGCGGCGCTCGGCCTGGACCCGGACTCCGTCCCGGCCTTGCGCCTGCACGGTATCGTCCTGCGGCGCCTAGGCCGCCTCGAGCCGGCCCTTGAGCGCTATCAGGCCGCCATCGCCCTCGCGCCGGACCTGGCCGAAACCCACGTCAACCTGGCCAACCTGCTGAACGACCTTCATCGATGGCGGGATGGCCTGCGGGCGGCGGACCGCGCCATCGCGCTGGACCCGACCACCGGCGGCGCGCACAACGCGCGCGGGACGGCCCTGGCTGGGCTGGGTAGCCAAGCCGAGGCGACGGCAGCCTTCCGCGGGGCCCTCCGCCTCGATCCCGACGACGTTAACGCCCATGCGAACCTCGGCAACGCGCTTGTCCGCGTCGGCGAGACCACCGAGGCCCACGCCCTCTACGAACGAGCGACGTCTCTCGCGCCGGGCAATGGCGGGGCCTGGAACGGGCTGGGCAATGCGCTGGCGCTCCAGGAGCGATGGCCCGAGGCCGCCGACGCCTATGACCGCAGCTATGCGATCGATCCGGCCCAGGCGGGCCTTCTCGGCCAACGCCTGCATGCCCGCATGAAGCTGTGCGACTGGCGCGACTACGAGGCGAACGCCGCGGCCATCTCCAGCGAACTGCGCCGCGGCCGCCTGCCGACAGGTCCTTTCCCTCTGCTCGCCATCTCGGACAGCGCCGCAGACCAGCGGCTCTGCGCAGAGGCCTATGTCCGCGGGTTCGTGTCCGGTCCCGTGGCGCCCCGCCCGGCTCCGCCCCCGTCGCCGCGCATCCGCGTCGGCTACTTCTCGGCTGACTTCCACTATCACGCGACCGCGCATCTGATGGCCGAGGTGTTCGAGCGCCACGACCGCGAGGCGTTCGAGATCACGGCCTTCTCGTTCGGGCCCTCATCGGACGACCCCATGCGCCGGCGCCTGCTCGGCGCCTTCGAGCGCTTCTTCGATGTCTCGGGGATGGACGACGCGGCCGCCGCGTCCATGGGACGCGCGTTCGGGCTGGATATCGCCGTCGACCTGAAGGGCTTCACCAAGGAGGCGCGCGCCGGAATCTTCCGCCACCGCCCCGCGCCCGTCCAGGTGAACTACCTCGGCTATCCCGGCACGATGGGCGCGCCCTTCATCGACTACCTGATCGCCGATCCGGTGCTGATCCCCGCGTCCGCGCGCGGCGACTATTCCGAGAAGATCGCCTATCTGCCGTGGACCTATCAGCCGAACGATCGTCAGCGGCCGAGGCCTACGCGCACGACCCACCGCGCCGATCATGGCTTGCCGGCCGACGCTTTCATCTTCGGCGGCTTCAACGCCCTCTACAAGGTGACGCCCGACGTCTTCGCGGCCTGGATGCGGATCCTGGCGGCCTGCGAGCCCTCAGTTCTCTGGCTGTACGGCGACCATCCGGTGGCCGTGGACAACGTACGGCGGGCGGCCGAGGCGCAGGGCGTCGACCCGCGGCGACTGGTGTTCGCGGATCCGGCGCCCCGGGAACGGCACCTCGAGCGGCTGCAGCACCTGGACCTGTTCCTGGACACGGCGCCCTACAACGCCCACACCACCGCCAGCGACGCGCTCTGGATGGACGTTCCGCTGGCGACCAAGCTGGGCGGCGCGTTCGCCGGACGCGTGGCCGCCAGCCTGCTGACCGCGGCGGGCGCGCCGGACCTGATTGCGGAATCCTGGGCGGCCTACGAAGCCTTGGCCATCGACCTTTTTCGCGACCCTGGCCGGCTCGCCGCGATCCGCGAGCGTCTGGCCCACAACCGACTGGGCAAGCCGATCTTCGACACGCCGCGGTTCACCCGTGATCTCGAGGCCCTGTACCGGCGCATGCACGAACGCCGGCTGGCTGACCTGCCGCCCGACGATCTCGCACCGGTCGGCTAGGGCGCGTGGTCCAGGGCGCCGGCGAGTTCGGCGATCACGCCGGCCCAGTCTCCGGGCGCGCGCTGGCGGATGATCCGGGCGGACGGATACCAGGGCGTGCGGTCGTCATTCCAATTGGCGTACCAGTCGTAGGCCGGCCGCGACATCAGGATCAGCGTCGGCTTGCCGAGGGCCCCGGCCAGATGCGCGACCGAGGTGTCGACGCTGACCACGCGCTCCAGGCCCGAGATCAGCCTGGCCGTCTCGCCGAAGTCGCGCGCGCCGCTGGTCTCGGGATCGAGAGCCGTGAAGTCGCTCAACCCGCGGATGGCCCGAGCGATCGGGCCCAGCGGCAGGCGTAGGGGGTTGGGATTGCGCTCTCCGCCCTGCAGCATCAGCCCCGCGCCCGCCGGTGGTCGGGTGGGCGCCGGCGTGCTCAGGGTCGGCGCGGGCGCGTCGTCGGGCCCCGCTCCCAGCCAACGCGGGATCGAGCCCATCGAGGCCCAGACATCCACCGGCTGATCGTCGAGCGACTGGGCGTTGAAGACCATCGCCGGAAGCTGTTCCAACAGGGGCACGAGCGGGCGGGCGACGGCGAGACGAACCTCGGCGGCTTGCTGTGCGAGAAGCGGGATGAAGCGGGACCAGAGGATCTGGTCGCCCAAGCCCTGTTCGGCGACGACGAGGATGCGCTTGCCGGACAGCGGTTCCCCCTGCCACTCCGGGAACGGCGCCGTCGGTCGCGGCAGGATGCGGTGGCGCGCCTCGTACAAGGCCCAGCCCTCCGTCCAGCGGCCGAGCTGCAGCAGGGTCATGCCCAGTGCGTGCCTGGGATGCGGCTCGTCGCCCGCCGCGGCGACGGCTTCGCGGAGCACGGCCTCCGCCTCCTCGAGACGGCCGGTGATGCGCAGGATGACGCCGAGGTTGTGCAGGGTCCAGCCGGGCCGCCAGCTCGCCGCCTTGCGATAGCAGGCCTCGGCCTCGGCGAGGCGGCCGGCCTTCTGGTGCGCGACGCCCTCCTGGAAGATCGACTCCATGGCCCAGGTCTAGGACGACCGACCGCGAGCTGTCACCTTCGCCGACCTAGAGGCGAAGCTCGAACCGCCGGCTGATCGCCACTTTCCCGGCGCGCCAGACCCGATAGTCGGCGACATAGGCCCCCTTCGGCCAGCCCGCCGGCGGGCGCCGTTTGCCCACGAGGATGAAATCCTGCGCCCGCCAGCGCACCAGTGGCTGGGCGCGGCTGCGCGCCAGGCTGGCGCCGCCGGGACCCTTGAGCTCGAGCTCGACCTCGTCGCCGGGCAGCAGCGCGATCGCCCGCACATAGGCCACCAGGTACGGCGAGGCGGCGGTAGCGGCGGCCACCCTGCCGGCCTCGACCTGATCCATGGTGATCTGGCCGCCGGTGAAGCCCGCGTTCAGCACCACCCCGGATCGATACGGCATCTTCGCCAGCGCCTGGGCCGTCCAGAGGCTGGTCTGGCGGCCGCACGACTGGGCCTGGGCGGGGTCGGGCGCGAAGGGATCGACGACCTGGCCGGCGTGGCGGACGGTCAGGTGCAGGTGCGGGAACTCCGTATTGCCCGAAAGGCCGACGCGGGCGAGGGGAGTTCCAGCCGTCACGGCGTCTCCCTGCTTCACCACGATGCTGCCGCGCGCCAAATGGCAGTACTGGGTCTCCCAGCCGTTGCCGTGGTCGATCACGACGCCGTTGCCGCACTCCTGGTTGGCGACGGAAGGCGCGCCGGGCGCCCGGATCGAGATGTCCTGCACCCCGTCGCGCAGGCGCGCCACGCGGCCGGCCGCGGCGGCCAGCACCGCGACGCCGCGACGCTGGGCGGCCATGTCGGGCACGCGGATGTCGACGCCGGTGTGTTTGTCATAGGTCTGCAGCCCGCAATGATAGTCGCGGGTCCCAGGGCCGGGGTCGCGGTCGACGTAGTGCTGGATCTCGCAGGTCCGCCCGGTTTCGCAGGCCAGCGGAAACGAGAGGGCGGGCGCACCCGCCGGCGGCGCGGCGTGGGCCTCGGCAACGCCCAGCCCCCCGAGCGAAAGCGCGGCCACGGCAGATAGAGCGGTCAGCTTCATGGCCGGAGGCTCGCGGCAGGAGAGGTCGAAACTGTGGCCTCAGCCGAACCGCAAGCCCGTGAGGCCCGCCAGCCGCTCGGCGTCCGCGGCGTAGACGGCGCGCAGGTGATCGACGTCCTTTGCGGTGAGTTCGGACGGATAGTCCATCTCACGGCCCACATGCACCTCGCGCGCGGCCGGGGTGGGCGCGGGGCCGAGGCCGAGAAAGCTTCGCACCTCTCCCAGTGTTTCGCCCGGCGCGGCGCGCAGCCGGTCGGACGTCAGCACCAACGCCTGCTCGCGGGGGAACAGGGCGTAGAGGCGCTCGATCTGCTCGCCGTAGAAGCCGCGCTCCACGTACGAGAACTCGCGATGATGGCCCCAGGGATCGGCGTCGAACAGGCGCTGGCGCCCCTCTCGTATGCACCATGCGAAGGGATGGGTCTCGACACCGCGCGCGTACTCCATCCGCCAGTGCGACCAGGCGCGTTGCACCGGATCGCGCAGGACAAGGATCAGCTTCACGGCCGGGTTGTAGACGGCGATCCGCTCGAGGCTGTTCGGCCAGTAGGCGTAGATCGGCGTCGCCTCGCCGCAGGGCCGGCCCGCCGGGTCGCCGAAGCGTGCGTGATAGTCGGCGTAGTCGGGGCGATCCCAGTCGCGGCGGTCGTCGTCGAAGAAGTGGAGTTCCTTGAAGTCGGGCAGGGCGATGTCGGGGTATTCGCCGAGGTAGTCGAACAGCGCCGTCGTGCCGCCCTTCTGGACGCCCGCGATGATGAAGCTGACGAGGGGCTGCAACGTCATGGCCTCACATCCCGCGCCGAGGCCGTCCGCGCAAGCGGCTTCGGAATCACTGGCTTACCCGCTAAGACGGCGACGAGGCGCGGATCGCGCGAGAAGGCGAGACATGAAGACGGTAATCCTGGCCGGGGGCCTGGGCACGCGCATCTCGGAAGAGAGCCACTTGAAGCCGAAACCGATGATCGAGATCGGCGGACGCCCCATCCTCTGGCACATCATGAAGCTGTTCTCGCACCACGGCTTCAACGACTTCGTCGTCTGCCTGGGCTACAAGGGCTACGTGGTGAAGGAGTACTTCGCCAACTACGTGCTGCATAACGCAGACCTGACCGTGGACCTGGCCAAGGGCGTGATCGAGTACCACGCCACCAACCACGAGCCCTGGCGGGTGACCCTAGTCGACACGGGCGAGGCCACCATGACGGGGGGACGGCTGAAGCGCGTGGCCTCCTATCTCAATGCGAACGAGCCGTTCTTCCTGACCTATGGCGACGGCGTGTCGGACGTGGATCTGACGGCGCTGGCCGCCTTCCATCGCGGCCACGGCAAGGACGCCACGATCACCGCAGTGGCCCCGCCCGGGCGCTATGGCGCGCTGGAGATCGACAACGGCCAGGTGCAGCGCTTCGTCGAGAAGCCGCCGGGCGACAACGGCCTGATCAACGGCGGCTTCTTCGTGCTGGATCCCAAGGTCATCGGCCGCATCGACGGTGACGCCACCGTTTGGGAACAGCAGCCTCTGGAGGGCTTGGCCGCCGACGGCCAGCTGATGGCCTATCGCCACGACGGCTTCTGGGCGGCGATGGACACCCTGCGGGACAAGAACCAGCTCGAGGCGCTGTGGGCCTCCGGCGAGGCGCCGTGGCGGCGGTGAACCCAGGCTTCTGGGCCGGCAAGCGGGTCCTGCTGACGGGGCACACGGGCTTCAAGGGCTCGTGGGCGGCGATCTGGTTGTCCCGGATGGGGGCCGAGGTGACGGGTTTGGCCCTGCCGCCCGACCAAGCGCCGGCCCTGTTCACCCTCGCAGGCGTCGAACGCCGGATCGACTCGCTTTTCGTCGACCTGCGCAATCCGGACGCCGTGGCCGGGGCCGTGGGTCCGTGCGCCTTCGACATCGTGCTGCACATGGCCGCCCAGCCGATCGTGCGGACGTCGGTGGAGGACCCGATCGGAACCTTCGCGACCAACGTGATGGGCACGGCCCACCTGCTGCAGGCGCTGCGCAGGCAGGCGGCGCTGCAGGCGGTGCTCGTGATCACCTCGGACAAGGTCTACGCCAACAACGACTCCGGCCGCGCCTTCCGGGAAGGCGACAACCTGGGCGGCAAGGATCCCTATTCGGCCTCGAAGGCGGCGGCCGAGATCGTGGTGCAGAGCTTTGCCAAGAGCTTCTTCCCGGCTACGCCGGTGGGCACGGCGCGCGGCGGCAATGTGATCGGTGGCGGTGATTTCTCACGCGATCGCCTCGTGGCCGACATCGTCCGTGCGGCGCACGCGGGTCAGCAGGTGGTGCTGCGCCATCCCGAGGCGACGCGACCGTGGCAGCATGTCCTGGATTGCCTGGCGGGGTACTTCGCCCTCGCTGAGGTCCTGGCCACCGATACTTCGGCGCCTCGGGCGGTCAACTTCGGGCCGAAGCCTGGCGGGCCGGAGGTGAGCGTGGGCGAGCTTGCGACGCTGGGCGTCGAGGCCCTGGGCGGACAGGCCTGGCGGCATGAGCCCGACCCCGCATCGCTGGAGGCCAAGACTCTGGCCATCGACGCGACCCTGGCGCGCGAGGTCCTGGGCTTCGAGAGCCGCCTGGACGCCCGAGAGGCCGTGGCGCTTACGATGGACTGGTATCGCCGCCTGGCGGCTGGCGAGGACGCGCTTTCCTTGTGCCTGGAACAGATCGAGGGCTACGAAGGCCGGCCATGAGTCTCTGCCGCTTCTGCCGCTCGCCGCTGACCCGCACGTTCCTGGACCTGGGGCTGCAGCCCCTGGCGAACAGCTACCTTACGCCCGAACAGCTGGCCGCCGGGAACGAGCCGGTGTTCCCGCTCAACACCATGGTCTGCGACAGCTGCTTCCTGGTGCAGGCCGACCACGACGTGCCCGCTGAGGCAATCTTCGACGAGGGCTACGCCTATTTCTCCTCGTTCTCGCCAGGATGGGTCGAGCACGCGCGCCGCTATGCCGAGGCGATGATCGAGCGCTTCGGCCTCGGGCCGGAGAGCCTGGTGGTCGAGGTGGCCAGCAATGACGGCTACCTGCTCAAGCACTTCCTGGCGAAGGACATCCCCGTGCTGGGGATCGAGCCCACCGCCAATACGGCGGACGCGGCGCGCGCCATCGGCGTGCGGACCGACGTCGTGTTCTTCAATGCCGAGACTGGGCAGAACCTCGCGGCGCGAGGCGACCGGGCCGACCTGATGGCGGCCAACAACGTCCTGGCCCACGTGCCCGACCTGAATGCCTTCGTGGCCGGCTTCCGGCACGTGCTGAAGCCGGACGGCGTGCTGACCTTCGAGTTCCCGCACCTGCTGAACCTGATCGAGCTGGTGCAGTTCGATACGATCTACCACGAGCACTATTCGTATCTGTCGCTGCTGGCGGTGGAGCAGGTGCTGGGCGCCCACGGCCTCAGGGTCTTCGACGTGGAGCGGCTGCCGACCCACGGCGGGTCGCTGCGGCTGTTCTGCTGCCACAAGGCGGCCGGCCGCGAAGAGAGCGACGGCCTGCGCGCCGTTCGCGCCGCCGAGGCGGCTGCCGGGCTGAACCGGCCGGAAACCTATGATGGCTTCACGGCCCGCGTAGAGGCCGTTCGCGACAGCTTCCTGGGGTTCCTCGCCGCCGCTCGCGATGATGGCAAGGTGATCGCCGCCTATGGCGCAGCGGCCAAGGGCAACACGTTCCTCAACTATTGCGGCGTCGGGGCGGACCAGATCCTCGAAGCTTACGACGCCAACCCGGCCAAGCAGGATCGCTACCTGCCCGGTAGCCATGTGCCGATCCGCGCACCCGACGCTGTGAAGGCCTCCCGGCCGGACTACGTGTTGATCCTGCCCTGGAACCTGAAGGACGAGATCACCCGCCAGCTCAGCTTCATCGCCGACTGGGGCGGCCGGTTCGTGGTGGCCTCGCCAGTCACCCGGGTGCTGGACTGATGCGGTTCACGCCGACGGAGATCGCCGGTGTCGTGCGCGTGGACGCGGAGCCGCACCGTGACGACCGTGGCCTGTTCGCGCGCCTGCACTGCCCGGAAGAGTTCGCGGCCGCTGGCATCCCATTCGAACCGGCGCAGACCAGTGTCTCGCGCAACCCGACCCGCCATACGTTGCGCGGGATGCACTACCAGCCCAGCCCTAACGGCGAGACCAAGCTGGTGCGGGTGAGCCGGGGCCGGATCTTCGACGTGGCCGTGGACCTGCGCCCCGCCAGTCCCACCTATCGCCGCTGGATCGCCGCCGAGCTGTCGGCCGATAATCTGGCGGCGCTGTTCATCCCGGAGGGGATCGCGCACGGCTTCCTGACGCTCGAACCGGATACGGACGTGGTCTACCAGATCGCCCCAACGTTCCGGCCCGGCCATGAGGCCGGCGTCCGGTGGGACGATCCCGCGTTCGGAATCGCCTGGCCCGCGCCGCCCACGCTGATCTCGCCGCGCGATGCGGCCTATCCGGACCACGGGTAGGCATGGCGGCCAAGGTCCTGCTCACGGGCGCGAGCTCGTTCACCGGCGTCTGGATCGCCGAGGCGCTGGCCGCCGCCGGGTTCGAGGTGGTCGCGCCGCTGCTCCGCCCGCGCGAGGACTACGAGGGCGTGCGGCTTGACCGCGTGGTCCGTCTGGAGAAGGCGGCCGTCGTCACCTATGGACGGGCGTTCGGATCGCAGGCGCTGCTCGACGACATCCGGGCGGCGAAGCCTGACGTGCTCGCCCACCACGCGGCTCATATCACAGGCTACCGCAGCCCGGACTTCGACCCCGTCGACGCCCTGGCCCGCAACACCGCGGGCGCAGGGGACGTCCTTTGCGCCGTCCGCCGGGCCGGGGGGCGGCTGATGCTGCTGACCGGCAGCGTGTTCGAGGCGGGCGAAGGCGGCGGCGAGGAGGCCGGGGCGGTTACGCCCTACGGTCTGTCCAAGACGCTCACCACCGCGGCGTTCGACTACTGGGCCCGGTCGGCGGGGCTCGCGTTCGGGCGGTTCGTCATCCCCAGCCCCTACGGCGCGCTCGAGGAGCGGCGCTTCGGCTGGCACCTGTTCCGCAGCTGGTTCGCCGGCGAGACGCCGGCGGTGCGCACGCCGCTCTATGTCCGCGATCATCTGGCCGCCGCGCAATTGGCGAGGGGGTACGCCGAATACGTCGCCGCCTGCCTGGGGTCCGACGAGCCAACAACTCCCGCGCGACCTTCGGGATGGATCGCGTCGCAGGGTGACTTCGCGCTGCGCGTCGCCGACGAGGCCGGTCGCCGGCTGGGCCGTGAGTGCCCGGTCGACCTTTGCGACCAGGCGCGCTTCGACGAGCCGCGCGTGCGGGTCAACGACCAGCCGTCGTGGGGCTCCGGGTGGGACGAGGCGGCGTTCTGGGACGGCTACGTGGACTGGTACGCCCAGTTGCATGCGCGCGGCGCGCTGGATTGAACGGCGCGAAGGCATAGGAATCCACCACATGCCCCCTCCTGTCTTCACGACCGTCGCCGCCGCCCAGCATGTTGCTGCGGGGCGCCTCGTGGCCGGCCCGCATTCCTACGGTGTGCCGATCCTGCGCTACTGGGGCTCGCCGGGCGGCTACGCCTGCCGGATCGGCGACTACTGCTCGATCGCCGACAATGTCGACGTGTTCCTGGGAGGCTACCATCGACCGGAGTGGGTCTCGATGTACCCGTTCTCCGCCTTCGAGGAATGGCGCGCCGACTGTCGGGTCCGCAACCACACTGTCGGGCGCGGCGACGTGGTGATCGGCAGCGACGTCTGGCTCGGCAGCGGCTGCACCATCATGGCCGGCGTCAACATCGGCCATGGCGCGGTCGTGGCGGCCCGAGCCGTGGTGACCAGGGACGTGCCGCCCTATGCCATCGTCGCCGGCAATCCGGCGCGGGTCGTGCGGCGACGGTTCGACGACGACACGATCGACGAGATGCTGCGGATCGCCTGGTGGGACTGGCCTGCGGATCGCGTCGGGCAAAACCTCGACCTGCTGATGAGCGGCGACATGGCCGCCTTCATCGCTCGCAACCGGGTGACGCCCGAGGCTTTCTAGCGGCCCAGGACCGTCCGCTCGACCGCATCGTAGAAGTCGGCCGCCCAGGTGTCGCTCTGGCCCAGCGGGCTGGCGCGCATCCGCTCGCGCAGGGTGGCGCGCAGTTCGGCGATCCGGCCCGGATCGTTCGCCAGTCCGACGGCCGCGTCGACATAGCCGTCGACCGAGTCGGCGCAGAGGTCGGCCAAGCCCACGTTGCTCAGCACCGACCAGCTCAGCCGCTCGTAGGGCGCCGGACCCTTCAGACTGACACAGGGGGCGCCCATCCACATGGACTCGCAGGTCGTGGTGCCGCCGGTCTGCGGGAAGGTGTCGAGGCTCATGTCCATGCGGTTGTAGTGCGGCAGGTGCGCGCCTCGGACCGCCTCGAACTCGATCCGGTCACCCTCGATCCCCTCGGCCGCGAAGGCTTGGCGGATATTGGCCTGGAATGACGCCGAGCTGCCTTCGGGCCGGATGAACAGGAAATGCGACCCGGGGCTGCGGGCCATGATCCGGCCCCAGGCCTGCAGCACCTCGCGCGTGTACTTGTGCGGCTGGTTGGCCGTGCCGAAGGTGACGTAGCCGTTGCGGGCGACCGGCGGCTCCGGGTTCGTGGCCGGCTGGTCGCGGAATGCCGAGGCGCTGAGCGGGTACCAGGCGTGCTTCAGCATCAGCGGCCTCTCGATCAGCATGCGGAGATCGGGCGGCGCGATGTAGGGGTCGCAGACGAAGTAGTCGATGGTCTCCAGGCCCGCGGAATGCGGATAGCCCAGCCAACTGGCCTGTCGCGGCGCCGGCTTGTAGGCCATGACCTCGAGCTTGTTCATGTGCGTGGAGCCGCCCAATTCGATCAGCATGTCGAGCTGGTCGTCGGCGATCTTCTGCGCCGCGTCCGCCGCGGTGATCTCGGGCCACCAGCGGTAGGCGGTGACCTTCGAGGTGATCAGCCGCTGGGCCGCGTCGGCCTCACCGCCGTTATAGTAGGAATATGCGAACACCTCGAACCGGTCGTTGTCGATGTGCTCGAACAGCGGCAGGGCGAAATAGCCGACCGGATGCAGGCGCAGGTCGGACGACATGAAGCCCAGGCGAATCTTGCCGCCCGCCGGTCGCGGCGGCTGGCGCTTGACCTTCCGCCGGTTTGCCGAGGCCTCCACCTGCCGCCCCCAGATGCGGTGCTGCTCGATCAGCTCCAAACGATCCGCGTCGGTTCGCACGCGGGCCATCTGCTTCATCAGCGCCGTGTGCCGGCCGTTGCTTGCCCAACCGCGCCCGAGGCTGCGGAAGTCGCCGATACGATCCTGCGAGTCGAAATCGCAGACCCGGCCCAGGGTCTCCCAGACGATCTTGTTGGCCGAGTCGCTGAATTCGGTGGCGCGCGGCACGAGCTCTCGCGCCAGCTGGTAGGCCTTCTCGATGTTGGCGCCTTCGTCGCCGCTTCGGTTGCGCTCGTAGCCCTCGATCAGCGCGACCGCATAGTCGATCCGCTGGGGCTCCGCCTTCACCGCCTTTTCGAGATGCTCCAGGCCGCGGGCCCGGTCGCGGTCGACGAGCATCGCGCCCAGCTGATGGTGCAGCCAGCCCGCGTCGGGGTTCGACGGCAACAGCGCCCGGAGATAGGCCTCGGCGCGGGCCGCGTCGCCCGAGCGGCGGAGCACGGCCCCCTTGGCCTCCAGCAGCCGCTGCGCGCCTGGGTTCGCCGCCAGGGCCTTGTCGAGCGCCTCCTCGGCTTCAGCAGTGCGGAACTCCTCGTTCAGTGTGCCGACGATGTCGAGCCAGGCGTCGAGATGGTCGCGCTTAAGGCTCACCGCCTGCCGGAAACGCATGAGACCGGGCTCTATGCGGCCCAGCTTGACCATCGCGCGGCCCAGCTGGCGCTGGAACTCGGCGTTGCGGGGCTCCAGTCGCGCCAGCTTGGCGAACAGCGTCTCGGCGCGGGCGGCGGCGCCGAGATCGAGCAGGATGTTGCCCAGGTTTTGTTGTGCCGGCAGCTTCTTGGGTTCGAGCTTGATGGCCTGCTCCAGCACCGGCACGGCCTCGGCCTGGCGCTTCAGCTTGCGCAGGAGCACGCCGCGGGTGTTGAGCAGATCGTAGTCGCGCGGATAGCGGTCCAGGCCCTGGGCGGCGAAGGTGTCGCCCTCCTGGAAGCGGCCGGCCCCGAACAACTGCGCGGCCAGGACGCGGTAGACCGGCGCAGGCCGGGCGGGATCCTCGGCGACCGCGGCGATCAGATGCTCGATGGCCTCACCCGAACGCCCTGCATTCAGCGCCGTCTGCGCCGCCGCCAACCGATCCGTCATCCCGCTACCTTCTGGCCCGTGCCGGCGAACGACTTACGGCCCCGGCTGGCTCGTGGCTAGCCCGCGGCCTGCGGCGAACCGCCATTTGAGGACGAGGATGGCGGCAGAGAGCGCCAAGCACACGGCGTTCGACGCCGCGATCGGCCAGCTTCCGATCATCACGCCATAGGCGATCCAGAGCGAGAAGCCGGTCACCGTGACCGCGTACATCTTGAGAGACACCGAGGAAGCGTCGCGCTCGCGCACGATCTTGGTGAGCTGTGGCACGAAGCTGGTCATCGAGCAGAGAGCGGCGCCCACGCCCACGACGTTTACGATGAGAGACATGGGCCTCAGGCCCGCGACGTTGCTGTGTCCATGGGCACGCTAACGGAAAGCCGCAGCCCCGGTTGCGCGGCGGCGGTATCGAGGCGACCCCGGAGCTGTTGCGCCATGAGCTGGACGACGGTGAGGCCGAACCCCGTCTTCGGAGCCTCGGGCGGCATGCCCACCCCGTCGTCGCAGACCTGAAGATCGAAGCCGGCGGCGGTCCGCCGCACGATCACCTGGATTCGTCCCCGACGATCGCCGGGGTAGGCGTGGCGCAGCGCGTTGCCCACCATCTCGCTGACCAGCAGGGCCACCGGCGCGGCCTGGCGGCCGGGGATGCTGACGGTGTCGAGGTCCAGGTCGATGTCGACCCCCTCGCGGCCCGCCGATCCGGCCAGGTCGCTCACGATCTCCCGGACCAGCGCGGCGACTTCCACCTGTTCGGCGTCCTCGCTCCAGGACACATGGCGGTGCGACACGCTGACCGCGGCCACCCGCTGCTGCACGGCCTTCAGCGCCTGGCGGGCGGCGTCGTCGGCGGCGCGGCGACCTTGAAGCAGCACGATGGAGGAAATGAGCTGGAGGGTGTTCTTCACCCGATGCTCGACTTCCCGGGCGCGTTCGGCCTGCCGTTCGAGCGCCTGTTCGGCGCTGTCGAAGTCTGAATCGGCCATCCCGTCTCCCGTCGTTTGGCCAGCAACCTTAGTACTATAACGAAGGTTGGCGGGCGTGGGATTGCGACCTTGCGCCGCCGTTCGCGTAACACGGTACGGCTAAGCCAAGCCGCGCAAAGACGCCAGACCGACCGATGCCGCTGGACGTCGTCACCCCGGTCCCGCCGCGAAAGGTCCATCCCGCCTTGACCGCCGCCGAGCGGCGCGCCAAAGCCGCCTGCCATGAACATCCTCCTTGTGGGCTCCGGCGGGCGCGAGCACGCGCTGGCGTGGAAGATCGCGGCTTCGCCGCTGGTGTCGCGCCTCGTGGCGGCTCCGGGCAACCCAGGCATGGCCGCCCAGTGCGAGCTGCGCGCGGTGTCGGCGACCGATGTGGAGGCGCTGGTCGCGCTGGCCCAGGACATCGCGGCCGACCTCGTGGTGATCGGGCCCGAGTCGTCGGTCGCGGCGGGCCTGGGCGACGCCCTGGCTGCGGCGGGGATCCCGTGTTTCGGCCCCAGCGCCCAGGCCGGCCAACTCGAGAGTTCGAAGGCCTTCACCAAGGCCTTCTGCGACCGCTACGGCCTGCCCACCTCGGCCTATGTGGTGTGCGACAGCGCGGCTGAGGCCAAGGCTGCGCTGGACCGGTTCGAGCCGCCCTATGTCATCAAGGCCGACGGGCTGGCGGCGGGTAAGGGCGTGGTGATCGCCACGCAGCGCGCCGAGGCCGAAGCGGCCATCGACGACACCTTCGGCGGGCGGTTCGGCGCCGCCGGAGCGCGGGTGGTGATCGAAGAATTCCTAGAGGGCGAGATCGGCTCGTTGTTTGCGCTGTGCGACGGCAGGGATTCGATGGTGTTCGGCTGGGCGCAGGATCACAAGCGCGCGTTCGACGGCGAGCAAGGCCCGAACACCGGTGGCATGGGGACGTATTCGCCGGCGCCGCTGTTCACGCCCGAATTGGTGGAACAAGTGCGGACCCGCCTGGTCGAGCCCGCCTTTGCCGGGATCGCCGCCGACGGCGCGCCGTACCGTGGCGTGCTGTTCGTGGAGTTCATGGCCACCAAGCACGGTCCCAAGCTGGTCGAGTTCAACGTCCGCTTCGGCGACCCGGAGTGCCAGGTGCTGATGCTGCGTCTCGAGAGCGACCTCGTGCCCTATCTGATGGCCTGCGCGCAGGGCCGCTTGGCCGACATGCCGCCCCCGGTCTGGCGCAAGGAGTCGGCGGTCTGCGTGGTCGTCGCCGCCGACGGCTATCCGGGCACCCCTAGGGCGGGAGGCCGGATCGGCGGGACCGAGGCCGACTTCGGGGCTGGGCAGCTGGTGTTCCACGCCGGCACCCGGCGTGACGAGGCCGGGGTGCTGCGCGCCGCGGGCGGGCGGGTGCTGAATGTCTGCGCCACCGGCGCAGACCTCCGCGAGGCCCGGGACCGCGCCTATGCGGCGGTGGACGCGATCGATTTCCCGGATGGCTTCTGCCGCCGCGATATCGGCTGGCGTGCGCTCTGACCTACCAGACACGGACCCGGCGGTCGGGCGGCAGGTACATCTTCTGGGCGGGCTTCACGTCGAAGGCGGCGTACCAGGCGTCGACGTTGCGCACCTCGGCGGTGCGCCATTCGTTGGGCGAGTGCGGATCGGTCAGCAGCTGCTGACGCAGCGCGTTTTCGCGCTGCAGCGACCTGCTCGTCTGGGCGAACGACATGAAGAAGCGCTGATCGCCGGTGAGGCCTCCCAGAACCGGGGCCGGCCTGCCGCGCAGCGAGGCATGATAGGCGTCGTACGCCATGCAGAGGCCCGCGAGGTCGCCGATGTTCTCACCGAGGGTCAGGCGGCCGCTGATCCGCGCGCCCGGAAGCGGCTCGTACTGATCGTACTGCGCGGCCAGCCCTGAACCGGCGGCGTAGAACTTCGCCAGGTCCTCCGGGGTCCACCAGTTCGCGAGGGCTCCCTTCTCGTCGAACTTCGCGCCCTGGTCGTCGAACTGGTGGCTGATCTCGTGGCCGATCACACGGCCGATGGCGCCGTAGTTCACGGCCGGGTCGGCGTAGGGGTCGAAATTCGGCGCCTGCAGATAGCCGGCGGGGAACATCACCTTGATCAGCACCGCGTTGGACACGGCATTGATGGTCTGTGGGTTCATCGACCATTCGCGGCGATCGACGGGTCGGCCCAGCATGCCCAGCATGCGGTCGCGCTCGAAGGCCTGCGCGCGCTGGAGGTTTCCGAAGCCGTCGCCGGCGACCACCTCCAGTTTCGAATAGTCGCGCGGCGGCTGCTGGCCGCCGATCTCGACGCGCAGGTTGGCGAGCTTGGCCAGCGCCCGGGCCTTGGTCTGCGGCGACATCCAGTCGAGCGCCTTGATCCGGTTCGCCATGGCGGCTTTGAGGTTGCGCGTCATGTCCAGGATCTGGGCGCGCGACCTCTCCGGAAAATGCCGCTGGAGGTAGATCTCGCCGACGGCCTGGCCCAGCGCCTTGTCGGTCTGAACGACGGCGGTCTTCCAGGCGGCCGGCATATCCGGCGTGCCCGATAGGGCCCGGCCGTTGTAGTCGAAATCCTCCTCGCGGAAGGCCCGTGGCCCAATGGGCGCGAAGTTGCGGATGGCGCGAAGCGCCAGGTAGTCGCGCCACTCGGCAATCGAAACCTCGGCCGCCGCGGCCGCCGCAGAGGCCGACGCCTCGGGTTGGTTCACGATCCACACCGACTGGCCATCCAGGCCCGCCGCCTTCAGGTAGGCGTCCCAGTCGACGCCAGGGGCCCTGGCCGCGAAGTCCGCGCGGGTGAAGGGGTTGTAGCGCGCCTCGGCCTGCCGGTTGGCCACGCGGGTGCGATGGCCGCGGGCGATCCGCTCCTCGAGGGCGTAGACTCGCGTCGCGCGGCCCTCGGCGTCGTCGAAACCCGCCAGCGCGAACATCTTCGCCATGTGCGCCTTGTACGCCTGGCGGGCCTTCACGTTGGCGGGCCTGTCGATCAGGTAATAGTCCCGGTCCGGCAGGCCGATGCCGCCCTGGGTCATCCCCGAGATGTAGCGGTCAGGTTGTTTGATATCGACGGCGACGCCGCACGCGATGGGGCTTTGCGGCAGCGGTTGGGAGCCGTTCGGGTTCGGCAGCGCGGCCCAGGAAAGTGTCGCCAGTTCGCGGGCCAGGTCCGCGGGGGTCGCGACGGCGGCCACGCGCGCCAACTCGCCCTTCAGCGGTTCGGTCCCGCGACGCTCCAGGCCCGCCTCATCCACCCAGGCGGCGTAGTAGTCGGCGATCTTGCGCCCGTTGGCCGTGCGGAGCGAGCCCGCGGACTCCATGATCGCGCGTGTTCGCGCCTGGGTGTTCTCCGTAATCCGCGCCCCGGCGCCCCAGCTCGAACGATCGGGCGGGATGGTCGCCGTCTTCAGCCAGGTTCCGTTCACGTGCCGGAAGAAGTCGTCGCCCGGCGCCACCGAGGGGTCGATGGCGGTCAGGTCGATGCCGAAGTCGCCGTACTCGGGCTTGCCCTTGGCGACGGCCGCGAGCGCCGACGGCGCGGCGCTCATCAGGGGTGCGGACAAGAGCCCGGCGCCGAACGTCCGTCGCGTGAAACCCATTTGGCTAGAACCCCCGATATGCGCCGCGATACTGTGCCGCCCCGGCGCCCGCGGCAACGCTACTCCGTGGGCGTCTCCGCCACGGCCCGCAGGCGGGGCAGGGCCACGCTGTGCCAGGCGTGGCCCAGGCCGCCTCGTACGTCCTCGGTCTCGCGGTCGTCGAACTGGTCCCAGCCGGAGTGGACCAGTCGCACGTAGGTGCCTCCCGGGATGTTGCGCAGCCGGATATCGACGAAGGTGTCCGGCACGTCGGGGAAGCCCCACGAGAAGCTGAGGCGGCGCGGCGCGTCGACGACCTCGATCCGGCAGGCGATGGCGTCGGTCACGTCGTCGGCCGCCCGTCGCCCTCGGTCTGGCTGCAGGTAGAAGATGTGGCCGGGCGCCGCGCGGAAGCGCAAACAACCCATCCAGCGCGCCACCTGGGCCGGATCGGTGAGCGCCTGCCAGACCCGTTCGCGCGGGACGGCGATCTCGATCATCGACGTGACGTCTTCGACCATGCCTGCGGCTGTGCGGATTGCGGCGCGCCGCGTCAAGCACGCCGCTCGCGCCTTGCTCCCGCGTGGGCGGCGTCGCTAAAAGGGGTTCAAACAACTGTACGAAGCGAGGAACGCCATGTCCGTCACCGCCGACATCGCCGCCGAACAGGCCCGGGAACAGGCGAACACGGGCACCAAGGAGGTCGCGGAATCCCACCGGTTCGACCAGGCCGCGCTGGAAGCCTGGATGAAGGCCAACGTCGAGGGCTACGCGGGGCCGCTTGAGGTGCGCCAGTTCAAGGGCGGCCAGTCGAACCCGACCTACCAATTGATCACGCCGGGCAAGAAGTACGTGCTGCGCCGCAAGCCGCCGGGCAAGCTGCTGCCGTCGGCGCACGCGGTGGATCGCGAATTCAAGGTGATCTCGGCGCTCTATCCCACCGGCTTCCCGGTGGCGCGGCCGTACGGCCTCTGCACCGACGACGGGGTTATCGGCACCTGGTTCTACGTGATGGACATGGTCGAGGGCCGGATCCTGTGGGACCAGAGCCTGCCGGCCTATGAACCCGCTGAGCGCAACGCCATCTTCAAGGCCAAGATCAAGACGCTCGCCGACCTGCACAACACCGACTACGTGAAGGTGGGCCTTGAGGACTACGGCAAGCCCGGCAACTACATGTCCCGCCAGGTCGACCGCTGGACCAAGCAATACAAGGCCTCCGAGACCGTCCACATCCCGGAAGTCGAAAAGCTGATCGAGTGGCTGCCGAAGACGGTGCCGGCCCAGGAGCGCACCTCGATCGTGCATGGCGACTATCGGCTGGACAACATGATCTTCCATGCCACCGAGCCGCGCGTCGTCGCGGTGCTGGACTGGGAATTGGGCACCCTGGGCGAGCCGCTGGCCGACTTCACCTATGTGCTGATGAACTGGGTCAACGGCACGATCTCGACCCTGCCGGACCTGAAGGCGCACGGCATCCCAACCCTGGACGAGGCCGTCGCCTACTATTGCGAGCTGACCGGGCGCCCCGGAATCCACGACCTCAACTGGTTCTTCTCGTACAACGCCTTCCGCCTTGTGGGCATCCTGCAAGGCATCCTGGGCCGGGTGCGCGACGGAACCGCCAACCACCCTGACGCCGCCAACATGGCTCCCCGGGTGCAGAGCCTGGCGCAGATGAGTTGGGCCTACGCGCAGAAGGCCGGCGCAAGCTGAGGGCGAGGCGGCGCCCGGCCGTCGGAATTTTTCGTAGATTGGGTATGGCCTCCGCCTGAGCTCCCGCGTATCCAGGTGGGAACAACAAGCGGGAGGGGCGCCATGACCTATGACCGTCGGGCCTTGCTGGCCGGCGTTTCGGCTACAGTGGGCGGATGGGCGCTGGGTGGCGTGCCAGCCCGCGCCGCCCCGGGCGCCCCCGTCGCGGACACGGCCTCGGGCAAGCTTCGCGGCGCCTGGAACCGCGAGGTCGCGGTGTTCAAGGGCGTGCCCTACGGTGCTTCCACCGCCGGGGCCGGGCGTTTTCGCCCCCCGCAGCCAGCGAAGGCCTGGACCGGCGTGCGCGACGCCCTGGCCTTCGGAGCCTCGTCGCCGCAAGGCCAGCCGGCGGCGCTGGCAGCGGCCGGGCGTCCACGCAGCCCGCTCAACGATCAACCGATCAGCGACGACTGCCTGTTCCTCAACGTCTGGACACGCGGGCTGGCGGACGGCAAGCGCCGGCCAGTCATGGTGTGGCTGCACGGCGGTGGGTTCAGCGCCGGGACCGGATCGTGGCCCTCGACGGACGGGACCCGCCTGGCCGAACGCGGCGATGTGGTGGTGGTGACCCTGAACCACCGGCTGAGCGCCTTCGGGTTCCTGTACCTCGCCGAGCTTGGCGGCGCCGCGTTCGCGGATTCTGGCAACGCCGGCATGCTCGACATTGTCCAGGCGCTGAAGTGGGTGAAGCAGAACATCGCCGCGTTCGGCGGCGACCCGGGCAATGTCACCATCTTCGGCGAGTCCGGAGGCGGGGCGAAGGTCAGCGTGCTGATGGGCATGCCTGCGGCCAAGGGCCTGTTCCACCGCGCCATCGTGCAGAGCGGCGCGCACCTCACCGGCCTGGGCAGGGACGAGGCGACCGAGAATGCGCGCCTGGTCATGAAGGCGCTGGATGTGAGCGACGTCGGTAAGCTGCAGCAGGCGCCGGTGGACGCGCTGTTGGGCGCCATCATCACTGCGCAGCGCACGCCAGGCCGCAAGCCCGCCAGCTATAGCCCGGTCATGGACGGCCGCGCCTTGCCGGCGCATCCCTGGCTGGACGGCGCGCCGGCAGTCTCCGCCAAGGTTCCGGTGCTGATCGGCTCGACCCGAACGGAGACGACGTTGCTGGTCGGCGCATCCGATCCCTCGACCTTCGACCTCGACGCCGCGAGCCTGCGGACCAAACTGGCCTCCTGGCTGGCGGGCGCCGACATGGAGGCGGTGATCGTGGCGTTCCAGAAGGCCGATCCCAAGGCCACACCCAGCGACCTGTTCTTCGCGATCACGACGGACCTGCGGGTGCGCAAGCAGTCGTGGGCGCTCGCCGACCGCAAGGCGGCGCAGGGAGCCGCGCCGGTATGGATGTACGAACTCCATTTCGACGAGTCGGCCCGGATGCGTTCGCCGCATGCGATGGACGTGCCGCTGGTGTTCGACAATCCGCCGAAGGGCGCGGTGGCCGGCACGGCCGAGGTGGCGGCCGCCATGGCCTCGACCTGGATCGCGTTCGCCCGCACCGGCAACCCCAACAACCCGGCGGTCCCGCAATGGCCCGCCTACGGCGCGACCGACCACGCGGCGATGCTGTTCGAGCCGCAGCCGCGACTGGCCCACCACTGGCGCGACGACGAGCGGGCGGCGCTGGCCGGCCTGCCGGTCATCCGCGTCGATCGCTAGGAGACAGCAGATGAGCCACACGCGTCGGGCCGTCCTGGCCGGGGCTTCGCTGGCGGCGGGTGCCCTCGCCCTGCCGCGCTCGTCATGGGCGGTATCGCAGGAGGCGCTCTTCCCGGTGGTCGAAACCGCCCAGGGCAAGCTGCGGGGAATGACGGCCGGCGGCGTCAGCATGTTCAAGGGCGTACGCTACGGGTACGACACTTCCGGACGTAACCGCTTCATGCCGCCCCAGCCGCCGCCCAAGTGGGCGGGGGTGCGCAACGCCTACGCTCACGGCCAGGTCGCGCCGCAGATGCCCAACAGCCGCCAGAACGCCTATGGCGGCCTGATCATGTTCGACATCCAGCCCGGCGGGATGGGTGAGGACTGCCTGGTCCTCAACATCTGGTCGACGAAGCTGGATCGCAGCGCCAAACGGCCGGTCCTGGTGCACCTCCACGGCGGCGGCTTCTACGGCGGGTCGGGCAACTCGCCGGGCTTCGACGGCGAGGCGATGGCGCGCTTCGGCGACTGCGTGGTCATCACCATCAACCATCGCCTGGGCGCGTTCGGCTACCTGAACCTGGCCGACGCGGGGCCGGCCTTCGCGCGATCGGGCACGGTCGGGATGATGGACATCATCGCCGCCCTAGCCTGGGTGAAGGCCAACATCGAGGGCTTCGGTGGCGATCCCAACCGGGTGCTGGTCTATGGCCAGTCCGGCGGCGGGGCGAAGACCAGCATCCTGATGTCGATGCCGTCGGCCAAGGGGCTGTTCCATCGCGCCGGCGTCATGAGCGGCTCGACGCTGCGGCTGGCCTCGGCGGAGCAGGCGCAGGCGGGCGCGGCGGCGTTCCTGAAGCAGCTCGGCCTGACCAAGACCGACACGGGCAAGCTCCAGGCGCTGCCCTACGAGACCCTGTTGGCGGCGCAGGCCACCATGGAGGCGGCGGACCGCGCCAAGGGCGAGGCGCCGCGTTCGTTCTCGCCGTCGATCGACGGCGTCGTGCTGCCGGGCCATCCGTTCGATCCGGGGGCGCCGACGGTATCGGCCGATGTGCCGATGATCGTCTCGACCGTAATCGACGAGCGGTCGTATCGGATGGGCAACTTCAACCTCGACGAGGCGGGCCTGCGAGCCTTCATCGCCCGGCGGGTGGGCGAGGGCCGGGCGGACGAGGTGCTGGCCCTGTACCGGCAGGACGATCCCAAGGCGACGCCGTTCGTGCTGCAGGCGCGGTTCGACAGCGACGAGACGTTCCGTAAGGGCGCGCTGGCCCAGGCCGAACGCAAGGCGGCGCAGGGCCAAGCGCCGGTGTGGAGCTACTACTGGACGCATCCCAGCCCGGCCTATGGCGGCCGCTACGGCGCGCCGCACGGCAGCGACGTCGGGCCCAGCCTTCACGACGTACGAGGCGGATTGAACGAGACTGGGCCGGACAGCATCCGCCTGACCGACCAGCTCTCGTCGGCGTGGATCGCCTTCGCCGCCACCGGCGATCCGAACAACAAGCTCATCCCCAACTGGCCGAGCTACAAGGTTCCGGAGCGGGCCACCCTCGTGTTCGGCGACGAGACGCGGGTGGAGAACGATCCGCGCGGCGCCTTCCGCCGGTTCTGGGAGAAGGAACCGCCGCGCGGCGGCTAGCGCGCCAGGAGGGCGTCGAGGGCGGCCTCGTCCTCGAAGACCGTCCGGACCGGCCAGGCCGCCACGCGGTCGCGCCAGGATGCAGGCAGGCGAGCCCAATCCTTCTCGGTGGTGACCAGGCCGGCGCCGAACTGCCGCGCGCGGTCGGCCAGGCGGCGCAGCGTGGGCTCGTCGTAGGCGTGATGGTCGGGGAAGGGCCAGAAGTCCTTCAGCTCGCAGCCGGCGGCCTGCAGAGCGCGCTCGACCTTCCAGGGCTTGCCGACGCCCGCGAAGCCCACCTGCGGGCCGGTTGGCGGCGGCGCGGCTGGCGCGAGGCGGGCGACGAGGACGGAGATGGCGGACAAGGCCCGCAGCAGGTCGGGATCGGGCGCGTCCATATCGGCTGGCAGCAGGATGATCGCCGCGTCTGCGCGGGCCAGTCCCACCTTCAGCGGCTCGCGCATGGGACCGGCGGGAAAGACGCGGCCGTCGCCGAACGGCCACTCGTCCTCGCGCGTCTCGCCGTCGACGACGATCAGCGACAGGGTCTTGCGGACCGACGGGTTCTGGTGGCCGTCGTCCATGACGATGGCTTTGGCGCCGGCCTTCGCCGCCGCCAGGGCGCCGGCGGCGCGGTCGCGCGAAACCCAGACGGTGAGACCCTGCGCCAGCATCAACGGCTCGTCCCCGACGTCGGCTGCGCCATGGCGGGCAGGGTCGACCTGGACGGGGCCTTCCAGCGATCCCCCATAGCCACGCGAGAGGACCACGCCGTCCAGACGCCGGGCGATCTCGCGGACGACCGGCGTCTTGCCGGTTCCGCCCATCGTGAGGTTGCCGACGCAGATGACCGGAACGCCGGGATCGACGGGCCGACCCTTGGCGATCCGGCGCGCGGTGACGGCGGCCCAGATCCAGGAGACGGGCGTCAGCAGCAGGCGGGCGATCGCGCCGGTCTTGCCGTCGCGCGTGTACCACCAGCGGGGCGTGCTGAGCTTCATGCGGGCAGCAGGGGCTCGAGCATGGCCATCGCCTGGTCCAGGGCGGCGCCCTGCCGGCTCGCGTACGCCAAGGCGGCCTCGCCCATGCGGCGGGCGATGACGGGGTTGGCCAGGAGGCCGCGGAGATGGCGGGCCAGCGCCGCGCCGTCCGCCGCCTCGATCGCCGCGGCCTCGGCGAAGAGGGCGGCGTAGAGATCGGTCGCATTGAAAGCGTGCGGGCCGGTCAGGATCGGACGGCCGATGCGCGCTGGCTCCAGCGGGTTGTGGCCGCCGACGCCCGGGACGAAGCTTCCGCCCATCACCACCACCTCGGCCAGGCGGAAGAACAGGCCGAGCTCGCCCAGCGTGTCCGCAATGTAGACCGGTCCGGTCGGGTCCTCACCAGCGCCGCGGCGCGGGGCGGCGAGATCGCGGGCGATGTCGGGGCCGCGCTCGGGATGGCGGGGGGCGACGACCAGCAGGGCGTCCTCGCGGCCGGTCTCGCGGAAGGCGTCGGCGACGATGGGCTCCTCGCCGGGATGGGTGCTGGCGGCCAGCACCACCTTGCGGCCGGCGACGGCGGCGCGCATGCGGCCGAGCTCGGCCTCGTCGACGGCCAGGGGCTCTCCCAGCAGCTTGAGGTTCAGGCGCGGGCCCGGCGTCGCGCCCAGCCGTCGAAGGCGGGCTTCGGTGGCCTCGTCCTGCGGCAGGGCGAGGTCGAAGGCGCCGACCAGGGCGCGGGCCGAGGCCGGCCACTTCGCCCAGCGCTCGGCGCTCGACTGCCGCATCCGGGCCGACATCAGGGCCAGGCGCACGCCGCGCGCCTTCGCCTGGAGGATCAGGTTGGGCCACAGCTCGCTCTCGACGAAGACGCCCAGCGACGGCCGCCAGTGGTCGAGGAAGCGGCCCACTGCGGCGGGGCCGTCGACCGGCGCGAACTGGTGCGTCACGCCGCCGGGCAGATGCCTGGCCAGCATCTCGGCCGCGGTGACGGTGCCGGAGGTCACCAGCAGCCGCAGGTCGGGTCGTCGGGCGCGCAGGGCCGTGACGAGCGGCAGCAGCGACATGGCCTCGCCGACGCTGACGCCGTGTAGCCAGACGAGCGAACCCTGTGGCCGGGACGCCTCGGTGTGGCCCAGGCGCTCGCCCAGGCGGGCGAGGTCCTCCTTGCCGCGGCGGGCGCGGCCGCGGAGGATCGAGGGCGCGAACGGCTCCAGCAGGCCTGTGGCTGCGCCATAGAGCGCGAGCGGAAGGGTGATCACACCACCTCGGCGGGGGCGAGGCGGCAGGTGCGGGCGGCGTCGGTCTCGACCTGCAGGGTCGCGTGGCCGATGCGGAAGCGCTTCTCGAGGCCCTCGCAGGCCTGATGCAGGAAGCCGTCGCCGTCGGCGTTCGCCGGCCGCAGGATGTGGGCGGTCATCGCCGTCTCGGTGGTGGAGATCGCCCAGACGTGCAGGTCGTGGACGCCCTCGACGCCGGGCAGGCCGGCGAGGTAGGCGCGGACCTTGTCCACGTCGATGCCGCGCGGGGCCGCATCCATGGCGAGGTCCATCGAGTCGCGCAGCAGGCCCCAGGTGCCAAGAACGATGACCACGGCGATGACCAGGCTGAGCGCCGGATCGACCCAGAGCAGGCCGGTCCGGGCCATGACGAAGGCGCCGGCGACCACGGCCAGCGAAACGCCGGCGTCGGCGGCCATGTGCAGGAAGGCGCCGCGGACGTTCAGGTCGTCGTGGCTGCCGCGCATGAACAGCATGGCGGTGGCGCCGTTGATCAGCACGCCCAAGCCGGCGGTGAGCATGACGATGTCGGAGTCGATCGACGCGGGTTCGCGGAACCTGTGCGCCGCCTCGGAGACGATGGCGCCGACGGCGACCAGCAGCAGGATGGCGTTGGCGAGGGACGCCAGGATGGTGCCCTTGCGCAGGCCGTAGGTGCGGCGGCCGGCCGGCGCGCGGCGGGCCAGGATCGTCGCGCCCCAGGCCAGCAGCAGCGAGAGCACGTCCGACAGGTTATGGCCGGCGTCCGCCAGCAGGGCGAGCGAGCCGGTCCAAAGGCCGGCGGCGACCTCGGCGGCGACGAAGGCGGTGTTGAGGACGACGCCGATGGCGAAGGCGCGGCCCATGTTGGCGGGCGCGTGGTGATGGTGGCCGCCGGCATGGCTGTGCCCGTGGCCATGGTCGTGCGCATGGGCATGACCGTCGTGGTGGTCATGGTCGTGCCTGGAGTGATCGTGCGCGTCGTGGGCCATTCAGGGCCTATGTCTCACCGACCGACCCGACGATCAATCCGGCCGACCAGCGCCTCGGCGCGGCGGGTGGCCGCCGACAGGCGAGTTGACCAGTCTTCGATCAGCGCTGCGATGGCGGCGTCGTCGGCGTCGGCGGGGACCTGTAGCGGGCCGTCCCAGACCACTGCGCCGCGGCCGAAGGGGGCGGCGAACATGACCTTGTCCCAGGTCGAGTCGATCTGCCAGGCGGGGTTGGCGGCGATGCCCATGAGGTAGACCGGCTGGTCGGACCGCCTGGCGATCTGCAGCGAGCCGGCGGCGATCACCTCGTTGGGGCCGCGCGGGCCGTCGGGGGTGACCACCAGCGCGCCGCCGCCCTGCACCCAGTTGGTGGCCTCGCGGATCGCGGCGACGGCCTGGCGGGCCTTGGCGGTATCGCCCTTCTTGGCCGAGGAGACGCGGATGGCGGGGAAGCCCGACATGTCGAGCGCGCGGGCGATGAACTCGCCGTCGGCCGAAGGCGAGATCAGGCACTTGGTCCGCTTCCTCCACCACTGCGGCGCGGTCGCCAGGCAGAGGGGGATGCGGCCGTGCCAGAAGAGGGCGATCGCGCCCTTGCTGTCGTCGGCCAGCGCCGGCTCGACGCAGGCCGCGTTCTCGTGCCGCCAGCGCACGGTGCGCAGCACGAGCCGCAGGTAGGTTCCCAGCACCCAGCCGAGGAAAGCCTGGACGCCGTCGGATCGCAGGAAGGCCTTCACGCGACGGGCTCCGCCTCCAGGTCCTGACTTTGCGCCAGGCGGGCGTAGAGGCCGCGCTGCTTGACCAGGCCGGCGTGGTCGCCGGTCTCGACGATGCGACCCTTGTCGACGACGTAGATCCGGTCGGCGCCGCGCACGGTGGAGAGGCGGTGGGCGATGAGGATCGTGGTGCGGCCGGCCATCAGCCGCTTCAGGGCGGCCTGCACCTGAGCCTCGCTCTCGGTGTCGAGCGCACTGGTGGCCTCGTCCAGCAGCAGGAGCGGGGCGTCCTTCAGGAAGGCGCGGGCGATGGCGATGCGCTGGCGCTGGCCGCCGGACAGGCGTGCGCCGGCCTCGCCGACCAGGCTGTCGTAGCCGTCGGTCAGGGCGGCGATGAAGTCGTGGGCCGCGGCGGCCTTCGCCGCCTCCTCGACCTCGGCCTGGGTCGCCGCCGGGCGGGCGTAGGCGATGTTGGCGCGGACCGTGTCGTCGAACAGGAACGGCTCCTGGGTGACCAGCGCGATCTGGTCGCGCAGCGAGGCGATGGCCAGGTCGCGGACGTCGCGGCCGTCCAGGGTCACCCGGCCGGTGGTGACGTCGTAGAAGCGCGGGATCAGGTTGAGGATGGTGCTCTTGCCGCCGCCCGAAGGGCCGACCAGGGCGACGGTCTCGCCGCGGCGGGCCTCCAGGCTGACGCCGCCCAGCGCCGGCGGGCCTTCGCCGCCATAGCTGAAGCCCACGTCCTCGAAGCGGATCAGGCCGTCCACCTGGCCCACGGGCTGGGCGCCTGGCCGCTCGCGAACCTCGGGTTCGACATCCAGGGCGGCGAACAGGCGGCGCGCCGCCGACATGCCCTCGGCGAACACGGTCTGCAGGTTGGCGAGCTGGCGCAGGGCCTGGCTGGCCATGGTCAGGGACGCCACGAACGAGAAGAAGGCCCCGGCGTTCATCTCGCCCGACTGGGCGCGCCAGCCGGCGTAGGCGAAGACGATGGCCACGATCAGGGTCATCAGCAGTTCGGTGGCCGGCGCGGCGCGGGCCCGGGCGTTGGCGCCCTTGGTCAGGTGCGACTGGCGACGGCGGACCACCTCCGCGACCCGAGCCTCCTCGTGCGCCTCGCGGTTCTCCAGCTTCACGACCCGGACGCCGTCGAGGCTCTCCATGATCGCCGACGACAGCGCCGAAGTCTCCTGCATGGCGCCCTTGGCGGCCTTGGTCGTGCGTTTGGAGAAGCGGCGCATGATCGCGCCCGCGAGGGGCACGGCGGCCAGCAACACCAGCGAGAGCACCCAGTCGTTGCCGATCATCACGATCAGGGCGCCCAGGAAGATCAGCGCGTTCTGGGTGTAGTTCACGACGCCGGCGGTGGCGGCCTCGCGGATCAGACCGGCGTCGTAGAGGACGGAGGAAACGTAGGCGCCGGAGTGCTGGCTGCGCAGGTGGGCGAGGTCGGCGCGGACCAGCTTGCCGAACAGCTGCACCTGCACGTCGCCGACCACGGCGTTGCCGATGCGGTTGACCAGGGTCGCCTGGACCACCTGGGCGACGGTGCGCGCCAGCGCCAAGGCCGCGATGGTTAAGGGGAGCACGAGCAGCGCGCCGGGCTTCCTGAACACCAGAAGGTCGTTGGTGGCGGGCTCGATGATCTGGACTAGGCGGGCGCTGCAGTAGGCCACCACCACGGCGGCCAGCATCGCCGTCGCCCAGCCTTTCCAGCGCGGCGCCATGTAGATGCGCGCCACCCGTGCGATCAGGGCGCGGGCGGAAAGCTCCGTCGGGGCCGGCTCGCTCATGGGCTTGGGATCGGATGTTGCGAGGGCGGCGTCAAGCGAAGCTGCCGCCTAGCCGTCGCCCAGCGCCTGTTCGAGCTCGGCGATGGCCTCGGCGACATCGCTGTCGTCGTCGGCGAAGATGCCGTCCCAGACCATCTTGAAGAACGGACCCGGCTGCTGCGCGCGATCCGCGTCGTGCTGGGTCTTCCAGTCGCGGAGTCGCTGCAGGAGGTCGCGCAGCACGACGGGATCCGCGTCTGTCGAACCGCGGATCTCGCGCCACCACGCCAGATCGCCGGAGAGCCCCGCCACGCGCATCGTCACGTCTCCCTTGGGAAGCGTCGACACTGTGACGGCCTCTACCGTCGGTTTCCACCCCTGAGGGCGAGCCGTCGTCAGGCGGAGCTGAGTCGGGAGACGGGAGGGGGCGGCAGCGGCGGCAGGGACGGCCGCGCCAGCGCGGCGCCCCCCATCAGCCGGGATCGCCGGTCGCCGGGGCCTCCGGGGAGGGGGAGGCGCGGTTCGCGCGCGGCCGGCGACGGCGGCGTGTCGCACACCGCCAGCGGCGCGGCCGCGTCCAGATCGTCGCGGATGCCCGCGATACAGGCCTCGACGGCCTCGTGGAGGGCGTCCAGGTCAGGGTCCTCGGCGTCCAGGAGCTCGTCGAGTTCGTCGAGCAGTTCGTCGCTGTCGTCGGATTCGTATTCGTCCCAGCCGGTCCGTTCCGGCCGCACCCGTGGCGGCGGCGCCCGTCTGAGGCCGGCCCCGGGCTGGGGCGCGGCGCCGGCCGTCGCGGCGGCAGGCGTCGGGCGGCGCGGCTCCTGCGTCAGGCGGAACTCCAGCGCCATGGTCTGACGCACGGCGCGTGACACCCGGTGGAAGGCCAGGCCCAACTGCGCCTGGGTCTGCAGGTCCTCGGTGGCGAGCATGGCCTCGCTCAGCCGGCGCACCATGACCATTCCGGCCTCGGCCAGTTCCGCCAGGACGCGGCCGTGCCGCTCGCGCATGTCGCCTTCGTTGGACATGAACAAAAAGAGAACATGCGACAATGCCGCCGTCAAGCCTGAACGTGCGAGACCTGCGGCGCAGACCCGTGGGCCCCGGTCCGGCGGACCAGCGCCGCCGTGGCTTCGGCGATCGCCTGGGGGTGGTCCTCCTGCAGATAGTGGGCGCCGGGGCCGAGCTCGACGACCTCGATGTTGTGGAGGTTCGCAGCGAACGCCCGGGCGAAGGTCGGCGAAACGAGCGCGCCCGGGTCGCCGGTTAGCAGGACCTTCGGACAGTGCGAGGCGCGCAGCGCCCGGTGGGCCTCGGCCAGGGCCGCCGCCACGTCGGCGGGCTGGCCCGCGATCGGCAGTTCGTTGGGCAGGCGCAGGATCGGAAGACGGCTGGCCGCAGTGGGGAACGGCGCGCGGTAGGCCGCCATCTCCTCGCCGGTCAGGGCGCGCTTGACCGAGCCCGGCAGCACCCGCTCGATGAAGAGGTTGTCTTCGAGGATCAGGCGCTCGCCGACGCCCGGGGTGCGGAAGCGGCGGAAGGTCTCGCGCGCGGCGTCCGATTGGTGGAAGTCGTCCCAACAGGCGAAGGGCCGGATGAACTCCATGAAGACCAGGCCACGGACGAAATCCGGTCGGCGTGCGGCCAGATGGAACGCCAGCGCCGTGCCCCAGTCCTGGGCCACCAGATAGGCCGACGGCAGGCCCATCTCGGCGATGAAGGCGTCGAGGTAGCGGACGTGGTCGAAGAAGCGATAGCCGCAGTCCGGCTTGCCCGACTGGCCAAAGCCCACGAGGTCCGGGGCCAGGCACCGGGCGACCGGCGCGACGCCCGGCAGGATGTTGCGCCAGATGAAGGACGAGGTCGGATTGCCGTGCAGGAACAGGACGACCGGCCGATCCGGGTCGCCCGCTCCCGCTTCGCGGTAGGCCATGGTCGTATCCAGCACACGCACCTCGGGCAGGACGGCGTCAGGTCGCATCGGACGGCTCCTCTTTGAATACGGTGGCGAAGGCGATGGCCTTGAAGCGCTCCAGCGGCGCGGCGCTCCGCTCGACCTTCATGCGCAGGATCGCGCCCTCCCACGAGGCGATCAGGAACTCCGCGAGGTCGGCGGGGGCGAAGCGGTCGTCGATCTCGCCGAGCGCCTGGGCCTCGGCGATGCAATCGGTGAAGGGCTGCAACCAGATCTCCCAGATCCGCAGCAGGCGCTCGCGCAGCGCCTCGCTGTCCTGAACCACCTCCAGGCTGAAGTCGCCGATCAGGCAGCCACGGGAGAAGTCGTCGTGGGCGAGGCGGGCGGTGATGATGTCGAGGTAGCGGCGAAGGCGCGCGCGGGGCGTGAGGCTTGGGTCATCCAGCGCCTCCGCCACCAGCCGGAGCGTCTGCTCGAAATAGAGGTCGAGCACCTCGCCCGCGAAGGCTTCCTTCGAGCGGAAGTGATTGGTGAACGACCCCTGGGGAACCCCCGCCTCGGCCACGACGTCGCGCACGCCCGCGCCGTGAAATCCCTTGCGGAACATCACGCGCAGGCCGGCCTGGAGAATGTCGGGTTTGAGGGAGGGGCGCGGCATGAGGTGGATTAATACGTACGAACGTATTGGAAGGCAAGCGGGGCGTGGAGTTCTGGCGTTGATCGGGGGTCGGACGGGAGGATGACAGGGTCACCGAGTCGACGGCATCGATGGCTCCGCGGCGCTCGATAACGCACGTTCCGGAGTTCGCGGAGGGGGTGGCTTACGGACGTTGGCCTCAGCCCCACCCAGCTTCGGCGAGCATCTCCTCGCGTTCGTCCTCAGTCAGCATGGCCATTCGAGCAAGCGTGAGTTTGCCTTTGGCGAGGGCGAGCACGGCCAGGATGCTGCTCACGAGCTCATGGTCACGCGTTGTCGGCCAGTCCGCCAGACCACGGGCTTCAAGGTCCTTCCATGCGAGATCGTAGTCGGCGGCCAGCCAGGCAGGGAGCTCCGGATTGGCTCCCCCATGCCTCGCCCCTTCTATGGTGGCCGCCAGCGCGTACACGTTCCAGTCCGGTCGGGAGTGCGCCGCGTAGGCTCGTACTAACTCTGGTACGGCGGCGTACGAGGCTTCGCCTACGTCGCCTTGGTGGTGCAACTCATCCCAGAGCTCCTTCCAGACACCTGGGTCGCCCCCAGCGAACCGTCTCAGCGCTGGCCTGACGTCATATGGCCGCCGGTAGCCGCCCTGGAGGCTAGCCCAGCGCTCGTCCGAAAGATCCATCGACGCCTCCGACTCAGTTCGAGGTGCAGGGTAGCGGGTTAGCGAATGTCCGTGATGGGTCGGACGCGGTCGATGAAACGGCGTCGGGAGCCGATCTTCGCCGCCATCCCCATGAACGGATGTCGGCAACGTCAGTGTGGGGTGAAGGCGACACCTCCTCTCCCCTCTCGCCTCGCGGGGGGAGAGGAGATCGGAGCACCAACGCCCGCTAGGGGCACGGCGCCTCGGAGGCCGCGCGCTAGGCCCAGAGGTCGCGGACGGTTCGGCCGTCGGGGGGCAGGTCCTCGAAGGTGTCGAGGCCGTCGAAGTGGTCGATCGGGAGGTGGGCCACGGCTTCGAGGTCGGTGAGTCGGACGTTGACCGCCATGCGGCGGCGGCCGTCTTCCTCGGGCCGCAGGCCGCGCCAGGCGAGCACGCCCGCGCAGGCAGGGCAGAACACGATCTCGAGCGCGGGATCGGCCTTCCCGACCCGGCGGAAGGTGGATGTCACGCCCTCGATCGCGATGCGCTCGCCCTCGAAGTCGTAGGCCCAGAGCGCGCCGTACCTGTGGCAGAGGGTGCAATTGCAGGCCGTGATCGGGCCGGGGTCGCCGGTCAGGGTCCAGCCGGCCGCGCCGCAATGGCATGACCCCTTGAGCATAGGCGCGTCTCCATCCGTTCGGGAGGACGTTGTCAGGCCACGACGTCGTGCGCCAGGGGGCGGCCGGCGCCGCTCTAGGGCTGCTGGAGCCGGCTCGCCCTGGCGAGGCGCGGGTCGAGGCGAAGGGCGGCTTCGTCGTCGGCGCTGCCGCGGCGGAGGTCGTGCCGCGCGGCGTAGGCGATGCTGCGATGGCGGAAGGCCAGGGCGTCGCTGGGGTCGATGGCGATGGCCTCGGAAAGGTCGGCGATGGCGAGCTCGGCGCGGCCCCGGGCCAGCTGGGAGATGCCACGGCCGCGCCACGCCGCCCCGTCATCGGGGGCGAGGGCGAGGGCCTTGTCATAGTCCACGATCGCGGCGGCGTGGTCGCCCCGGGCCTGGCTGATCGCGGCGCGGTGGCGGTAGGCGACCGCGCGTTTCGGAGCGAGGGCGATCACCCGGTTGTAGTCGGCCAGCGCCAGTGAGGTCCGGCCGCCGGCCTTCAGCGCCTGGGCGCGGTTGAGGAGGGCGTCGACATAGCGCGGGTCGATGGTCAGAGCGCGGCCGAGGTCGGCGATGGCGCGGTCCCAGTCCGCCTGCTGCATGTAGGCGGTGGCGCGGTTGTTGTAGGCGTCGCGGAAGTTGGCGTTGAGCGCGATGGCGCGGGTGAAGTCGGCGATGGCGAGGTCGCGCGCGCCCTTGGCCAGATAGGCGTCGCCGCGGATCTTGATGAGCTCGGCGTCGGTGGGGTTGAGGTCGATGGCGCGGCCAAATTCCGCGATGGCCTGGTCGCGGCGACCCAAGGCCTGCAGGGCGGCGCCGCGTGCCCGATGGCCGCCCGCCACCCGGGGATCGAGGCGCAGGGCCTGGGCGGCGTCGGCCTCGGCGCGCCGGGCGTCGCCGGCCTTCTGCCAGGCGAGGCCCCGGTTGCGCCAGACGGTGGCGTCCTTCGGGTCGAGCGCGATGGCGGCCGAGAAGTCGTCGATCGCGGCCTGGAGGTCGCCGGCGTTGCTGCGCAGCACGCCGCGGGTGACGAATACCGCCGGGTCGTTGGGCGAGAGGCGGGCGGCGTCCTCCAGGTCGACCAGGGCGCCGGCGTTATCGCCACGGCGCATGGCGAGCGCGGCGCGGTTCAGATAGGCGGAGGCGACCGTGGGGTCGGTCGAGACGGCCGCGCCGAAGTCGGCGATGGCGCGGTTGTCGTCGCCCTTGGCCGCGTAGGCGATGCCGCGATTGACGTAGGTGCGCGCCGTGACGCCCTCGCTGCGGGCGGCGGCGGGGCCGAGCTCAAGGGCGGCGTCGTAGTCGGCGATGGCGTGGTCCCAGTCGCCCCGCTGCTGATAGACGAAGCCGCGGTTGCGGAGCGCGATGGCCCGTTCGACAGGCGTGCGGCTCTGGGCCTGGATGATGCGGGTGCAGGCCGGCAGCATGTCGCCGGGCTTGCCCGAGGCGCAGGCGAGGTTGTCGGGATTGAGGAGAGGTTTGCCCTCGTCCTGGGCCGCGGCCACGGCCGGCGCCGCGAGCGCCAGTCCTAAGGCTAGGCCGAGCGCGTTCCTCATCATGCCTGCCAGCTCCCTCATTCCGCCCAAAGCAACGCACGGTTGCCGGGGCGTGACAAGGTCGGCTGCTGGATCCAAAGCTTAGAGCGCGTCGGGCAGGTTAACCGGCTTCCACTTAACCCTGACGCGCTCTAGGCGGGGACGCCCTCGTGGGAGCGTTCCAAGGCGCGCTTGTAGGCGTCGCGGCCCTGGGTGCGGGCGAGGTAGTCGCGTTCCAGGTCGCCGAGCGCGATCCCGGCGTGCTTGCCCCCGAGGTGCAGCGCGTAGCTCACCGAGATGTCGGCGGCGGTGAACCGGTCGCCGGCCAGGTAGGGCGATTGGGCGAGGCGGCGGCGCACGATGTCCATGCGGCGGCCGATGCATTCCAGGGCCCAGCGGGCGCCCCAGTTGTCGCGCTCGGACTCCGGGGCGATGAAGCCGCTGACGACCGGGACCATCATCAGGGTCGCGAGGCCGGCTTCGCCCAGGTGGAGGAACTGCTGGTAGGCGGGGAAGGCGGGGTCGCCGGGCGCCGGCGCCAGCGGCGTCGGGCCGTAGCGGCCCAGCAGGTATTCCATGATGGCGATGGACTCGACCATGGTGACCTCGCCGTCGGTGATCGCCGGGATGTAGTTGGCCGGGTTGACCGCCAGGAACTCGGTGTCCGGCTCCTTGGCCATCATGTCCACCTGCCGCACGCGATAGGGCAGGCCCATCTCCTCGAGAAGCCAGACGACGCGGATCGATCGCGAGGTCTGTCCGCCGTACACGGTGATCATGGAACCGTCCTTCTGCCTGCGATATCGGGGCTTATATTCATACTGATTGCATTATGCAATCAGTCTTTCGAGGCGGCTTCGAAGACCGCGAGCTGGGCGGCGAAGGCGCGCTGGTAGGCGGGGCGCGCCTCGGCGCGGGCGATGTAGGCGACGAGGTTCGGGTGGTCGGCCAGCAGGCCCGAGGAGCCCAGCCGGCGGAGGGCGTGAACCATCAGGATGTCGGCGGCGCTGAACGCGCCGTCCAGCCAGTCGGCGTCGCCCAGGTGATCGGCGAGCTGGCCCAGGCGGGCGCGGACGGCTTGGTCGAGCATCGGAAGGCGGGCCTCGTACCAAGGCTCGTCGCGTTCCAGCATCGCCGCCATCGAACGCTCCACGATCGGCGGCTCCACCGTTCCGAGTGCGGCGAACATCCAGGCGACGGCGCGGGCTCGCGCGTCGGGGTCGGCGGGCAGCAGGCCGGGGTGGCGCTCGGCGATATGGAAGACGATGGCGCCCGACTCGAAGAGGACCAGGTCGCCCTCCTCGTAGGTGGGGATCTGGCCGAAGGGGTGGCGCGCCAGATGCGCAGGCTGCTTCATCTCGGCGAAGGTCAGCAGTCGGACGTCATAGGGCTGGCCCACCTCCTCAAGCGCCCAGCGGACCCGCATGTCGCGCGCCAGGCCGCGCCCGCGGTCGGGGGAGGCCTTGAAGGCGGAGATCGTGGGGCGCATCGGGCGGCTCCAGGCTGTCGGTATGCCGAGGACGGATGGACGGCGGACATTCCGACACGCGGCGCAACTTTTGTCCCGTCGCCCCGCGCGGCTGGGCCCAACCGGTGGCATGGCCTGCGGTTTTCGCCTACCTAGCGGCGATGACCACCGAGCCTTCCGGCTTCGACCTCGGCAGCCCGTGGGGCCGGACGAAGACCTACCTCGACTACCTCTGGAACGACCACGCCTACCTGCGGCTGGGCTTTTCCAATGCGCACTGGATCAGCGACGAGCTGGTGCGGGCGAACCAGCCCTGGCCGCACCAGATCGCGGAGTGGAAGGCGCGCGGGATCAAGACGATCGTCAACCTGCGCGGCGGATTCGACGCCAGCTTCCACGCCCTGGAGAAGGACGCCTGCGAGCGGCTTGGGCTGGAGTTCGTGAACTTCACGATCACGTCGCGCGAGGCGCCGTCGCGCGAGCGGGTGCTGGGCGCCAAGCGGCTGTTCGAGACGCTGACCTACCCGGCGCTGATGCACTGCAAGTCGGGCGCGGACCGGGCGGGCATCATGAGCGTGTTCTACATGCACTTCCGGCAGGGCAAGACGATCCGCGAGGCGATGGAGCAGCTGTCGTTCAAGTACCTGCACATCCGGCACGGCAAGACCGGCGTGCTGGACTACGTCTTCGCCCGCTACATCACCGAAGGCGAGCCGGCGGGGATGAGCTTCCTCGAATGGGTCGAGAGCCCGATGTACGACCCGGCCGGCATGAAGGCGGACTTTCGCACCAACATGTGGGGCAACCTGCTGACCGAGGGCGTGCTGAAGCGGGAGTAGGCGCGCGCCTCAGCCCCGGCGCCAGGTCTGGGCCTGGCAGACCATCAGGATGCAGCCCTCGACCTTCAGGGTGCCGTTGCCGTTGATGCTGAGCTTGCTGTCATAGGTCTTGCCGCTGTTGGGGTCGTAGATCTTGCCGCCCGTCCATTTGCCGGGAGCGGCCTGCTTGAAGTCGCGGATCATCGGCAGGCCCAGGATCGTGCGGGTCTTCAGCTTGGGATCGGGGTTGTTGTTGTCGGTCGCCCTGGCGTCGGCCGGGTTCTTGAGCCACGAGATATTGCCGCACAGGCGGTCGGCCTTGGCGGCGCAAGGGCCGATCTTCACCTTCGCCGTGCCGGCCTGGGTGAGCCATTCGCCCTCGGCCGGGTCGGCGGCCAAGGCCGTGGTGGCCGCGAGGCTGAGGCCGGCGGCCAGGATCAGAGCGCGCATTTGAGACTCCCCATCTGTTTGCGGCGAAGCTTCGCCACCGTCCGTGAACTGCGAATGAACATCGTTAGCCCGGAAGCCGCACGACCGCGCGCAGGCCGCCCAGGGGCGAGCGGTCCAGCACGATGTCGCCGCCGTGGCCGCGGGCGACGTCGCGGGCGATGGCCAAGCCCAGGCCCACGCCCTTGGTGTTCTGGTTGCGGCTCTCGTCCAGGCGGGCGAAGGCCTTGAACGCCTCCTCGTGCTGCTCGGCCGGGATGCCGGGGCCGTCGTCGTCGACCACGATCTCGAGCGCGCCGCTCGGCGCGCGGCGGGCGGCCACCTCGACGTGCTCGCCATGCGCGGCGGCGTTCATCACCAGGTTCGACAAGGCCCGCTTCAGGGCGTTGGGCCGCGCCGTGGCGGTGAGGTCCGGATCGGCGGCGACCGTCACCTGAGCGCCCAGGCGCCGCGCGCCCTCACTGACGGCGTCGATCAGGGGACGGATGAGCACCGGCTCGGTCGCCTCGCCGCCTTCACCGCGGGCGAAGGCCAGGTACTCGTCGACCATGTGCTCCATCTCGGCCAGGTCGCGCTTCATGTCGGCGGTGCGCTTGTTCTGCTCGGCCAGCGCCAGGCTGAGCTTCAGGCGGGTCAGCGGCGTGCGCAGGTCGTGGCTGACCGAGGCGAGGAGGGCCGTGCGTTGCTCGATGTGCCGCTGGATGCGGCCGCGCATGTCGAGGAAGGCGGCGGCGGCGGCGCGCACCTCCCTGGCGCCGTGGGGCTTGAAGGCCGGCACGTCGGCGCCGCGCCCGAAGGCCTCCGCCGCGTTGGCAAGCCGCTCGATGGCGCGCACCTGGTTGCGGATGAAGAGGAGGGCGATGGCGGTCAGCAGCACCGTCGCCACGGTCATCCAGAGGACGAAGATGTGGCCCTGGGTGGCGAAGGCCCGTTCGCGCGGCGCGAGCACGCGCATCACCCCGCCCTGCACGCCCACGCGGATGTCGACGTAGGCGGGATAGCGCGTGGTGTCGAACCAGAACGGCGCGTCCAGCCGCTCGGAAAGCGCGCGGTCCAGCGAGCGGTCGATGGGGGCGAAGAAGGCTTCCAGCAGCACCGGCGGGTCGCGCCGGCGAAGGGGCAGGCTGCGGCCGGGCTGCAGCGCGATGGACAGGCCCATGGACTCCTCCGCCCGCTCGCTCAGCTTGGCGAAGCTCGCGGGGGTCGGGTCCTCCTTGTAGGTCTCGACCGCCCAGGCGATGTCGCCCGCCAGGCCCTCGGAGAGGCGCGCCGTGACGGTCTGCCAGTGGGCGTCGAAGAAGACGTAGGTCACGGCGATCTGCATCAGCGCCACGGGCAGCACGATGATCAGCATCGACCGCGCGAACAACGTGGCCGGCAGCCGCCGCTTCAGCCAGCGCACGAAGACGCGCGTGGAGGAGGGGAGTTTCATCAGTCCGGCGCCAGGCGGTATCCCACGCCGCGCACGGTCTGGAGATAGCGGGGGGCCTTGGGATCGTCCTCGATCTTGCGGCGCAGGCGGGTGACCTGGACGTCGACGGCGCGGCCCGACGGGTCGACCGAGCCGCGCGCCAGCTCCAGCCGGTCGACCGGCTCGTGCGGCGTGCGGGCGAGTTGGCGCAGCAGCGAAACCTCGGCCTCGGTCAGGCGCACGGCCTCGCCGGAGCAGGTGAGCTCGCCGCGGTCGGCATCGAACAGGCAGCGGCCGAGCGAGAGCGCGCCGCCGGCGGGCTGTGGCTCGCTCGCCGCGCGGCGCAGGATGGCCTCGATGCGCAGCAGCAGTTCCTCAGGCTCGAACGGCTTGCCCAGGTAGTCGTCGGCCCCGAGCTTCAACCCCTCGATGCGATCGCCGGCCTCGGTCTTGGCGGTGAGCATCAGCACGGGCGTCCGCCCCGGCGTGCCCCGCTGCTCGCGCAGCCACTTCGTCAGCGAGAAGCCGTCCTCGCCCGGCATCATCACGTCGAAGACCGCGAGGTCGAAATCGAGCGTAGCCAGCAACCGGCGGGCCGGCGCGCCGCCGGCCGCGGCGGTGACGCGGAAGCCGGCGCGGGTCAGGTATTCCTTGAGCAGGTCGCGGATGCGGTCGTCGTCGTCGACGACCAGCAGGTGCCGGGCCCTGGGCGGCGCGTCCGAGAAGCTCATGGGCGACCTCCGCCAGATCCGGGTGTGCGCATTCTGCCCCCGGCCATCGCCGTCAATATGGCGCGTGCGCCCGCCACGCCGTCCAGTCCCCCGGTGCGGTACGCGCGGGTGAGCTGGCTGCGCAGGCGCTCGCTGATGGCGGACTCGAACGCCTCGCCCCGCGCGGTTAGGACGGCCGAACGGCGGCGGCCGTCCACGTCGCCGGCCTGCTTCTCCGCCAGACCCTTGGCGGCGAGGTCGACGAGGACCCGGCTTGCCGCCTGCTTCGACAGGCTGGTGAGGTGGGCCAGTTCCTGCACCCCGATGCCGGGCCGGCGGCGCAGCAGGAAGGCGGCCCGCCAGTGCGAACGGCCCAGGCCCAGGTTCTCGGCCTCCAGCCCCTGGTCCACGGCGGCCCACAGCGAGGCCTCGGCCAGCAGCATCAGCTCGAGGCCGGCGTCCAGCTCGTCCTCGCGCAGGATCAGGCGCGGATCGGCGGGCGTGTTCATGCGGCCCTCACGCTGGGTGAGCGGCCCAATTTGTTTGACGCGGGGCGGCCGGGGCGGTTCAAGGGGCGCACTGGAAAGGACGATTTCTCCCCATGGCGCTTGTTCCCTTCGATGACCGCGACGGCTGGATCTGGCTCGACGGCGAGTTCGTCCCGTGGCGCGAGGCCAAGGTGCACGTCCTCACCCACGGCCTGCATTACGCGTCGGCCGTGTTCGAGGGTGAGCGGATGTACGGGGGCGAGATCTTCGAGCTGACGGCGCATACGGAGCGGCTGTTCGAGTCCGCGAGGATCCTGGACTTCGAAATCCCCTTCACGGTGGCCCAGATCGATCAGGCCTGCAAGGACACCTGCGCCAAGAACGGCCTGACCGACGCCTATGTCCGTCCGATCGCCTGGCGCGGCTCCGAGATGATCGGCGTCTCGGCCCAGAACACCAAGATCCACGTGGCTATCGCGGTGTGGGACTGGCCCAGCTACTTCTCGCCGGAAGAGAAGGCCAAGGGCATCCGCATGTGCTGGGCCAAGTACAAGCGCCCCAGCCCCGAGACCGAGCCGGTCCACGCCAAGGCCACCGGCCTCTACATGATCTGCACCATCTCCAAGCACGCCGCGGAGAAGGACGGGTTCACCGACGCCATGATGCTCGACTACCGCGGCTACGTGGCCGAGAGCACCGGCTCGAACGTCTTCTTCATCAAGGACGGCGCGATCCATACGCCGACGCCCGACTGCTTCCTGAACGGCATCACCCGCCAGACGGTTCTCAAGCTCGCCCGCGGGAAGGGCTTCGAGGTTATCGAGCGTCACATCAAGCCGGAGGAGTTGGCGGGCTTCACCGAATGCTTCGTGGTCGGCACCGCCGCCGAAGTGACGCCAGTCTCGCAGATCGGCGAGTACAGCTTCACCCCGGGCAACATCAGCCTCAGCCTGATGGACGACTACGCCAAGCTGGTCCGCCGCGAGCTGGTCGCGGCTTAAAGGATCGTCCCTCCCCGTGAAGGGGAGGGAGATTGCTCTACGCGATCACGGCATAGGGCCGGGGGTAGGCTTCGCCGCGGCTCAGGAACACCAGGCCCACCACGGCGCGAACGCCGTAGAGGATGCCGGCGCCGCCCATGACAAGCCAGGCCACGCCCATGATCGGGAAGCCGATCAGGATGATGGAGAGCAGGGCGCCCACGCCGAACAGGATGCCACCGGCGATCATCAGGACGAGGGTGATCCAGAAGGTGCGGATCAGGAAGGTGTAGTGGCTCTGCATCGCCGGGCCGGCGGTGGAGCGTTGGGCATAGGCGATGATCAGGCCGATGATGGCCGTGATCCCGGTGGCGAACGCCAGCAGGTAGAGCGCGTAGCAGACCGCCGGCATCGTCTTGTCTTCGTTCGCGGCGTAGCTCACGTGGTCGGTCATCGTCGGTTCGGTTCCTCCCTCGCCCATCAGCGGGCGCACTAGAGATGGACCCTCTCCGGCGTAACGAAAAGCCGCATACGCGTTACAAATTGCTCACCCGCGGGCGACGACGATCTCCACACCGGCGCCGACGGCGTGCGGAGCCAGCGCGAGCGGCTTCTCGATACGGACCCGGGCGCGGCTGACGCGCGGGTCGGCCAGGCAGCGCTCGGCGAGACGGTGGGCGAAGGTCTCCACGAGGTCGACGTGGCCCTGTGCGGCGAGGTCCTGGGCGGCGGCCAGGATCGTCTCGTAGTTCACCGTGTCGGCCAGCCGGTCCGACGCGTCGGTCGGCACGTCCAGTTCCACGTCGACCACCAGGGGCTGCACGCGGCCGATCTCGTGCTTGTACACGCCGATCTGGGCCTGGACCTGGACGCCGGTGACGAAGACCTTCGAGGTGACGAGCACGGTCGCCGTCATATGAGGTGCTGCCCGGAATCGGCGGCGATCATCTGGCCGGTGACCGAGCGCGCGTCGATCAGGTAGCGCAGGGCGGCCCCGATCTCGGACGGGTGGACCGAGCGGCCCAGCAACGTGGCTTCCGCCTCGGCGCGGAAGGCCGCCTCGTCCTGGTGGATCGACTGCAGCGTGGGGCCCGGCCCGATGCCGTTGACGCGGATCCTGGGCGCGAGGTCCTGCGCCAGGATGCGGGTTGCGTCCCACAGCGCGGCCTTCGAGAGCGTGTACGAGAAGAACTCCGGCCCCGGCCGCAGCACCCGCTGGTCCAGGAGGTTGACGATCAGGCCCTCGCGCCCGGCGGGCAGCCGGCGGGCGAACACCTGGCTCAGCACCAGCGGCGCGCGCAGGTTGGTCTCCATGTGGAGATCCCACGAGGCGCGGTTCATGTCGGAGAAGGCGTCTTCCTCGAACACCGAGGCGCAGTTGACCAGCAGGGTCACGGGCCCGAGCTCGGCCTCGGCCTGGCCGACCAGGGCGACGGTCTCGCTTTCCTTGCGCAGGTCGCAGGCGAAGATCGCGGCCTTGCGGCCGTGCCGGCGCACCTCGCCGGCGGCGGCCTCGGCCTCGTCGTCGATCGCGCGCACGTGGATGGCCACGTCGTAGCCGGCCTCGGCCGCCGTAGCCGCCAGCACCCGGCCGATCCGCCGCGCGCCGCCCGTCACCAGTGCTGCGCCGCGGTCGGCCATCAGGGGCGCCCTATCAGTCGAAGCGGCCGAACTCGAAGCGGTTCAGCGCCGCCATGACCGCCAGGAACACGAGGATCATGTAGATGCCGCTCATGGGGCCTCCAAAACTCTGTGGCCCGGCTTTAGCGAGGGGCGCCGTCGTGGGCAAGCGGCCGTCGCAAAGCTGTTGCCCTTTCGGCGCAGCCTTTCCAGTTCTTTCGTAGCGTCAGGGCTTCCAACCTGAACGCCGATCACTAAAATGATTGTTTGAAGGTCGGGGCCTGGAAGCCCTAAGCCGCTAACGACAAAGGTCGCCAGGAGGACGTCTATGCGCGAGTACCTGAAATTCTACATCGATGGTGCGTGGGTCGATCCGGCCGAGGGCCTGAAGACGCTGGACGTCGAGAACCCGGCCACGGAAGAGACCGTCGGCAAGATCGCGATGGGCTCGGCCGCCGACGTGGACAAGGCCGCCAAGGCCGCCCGCAAGGCCTTCGAAACCTGGTCGCAGACCAGCCGCGAGGAGCGCCTGGAGGTCCTGGGCCGGATCCTCGCCGAGTACCAGAAGCGCTTCGGCGACCTGGCCACCGCGGTGACCGAGGAAATGGGCGCCCCGGCCAGCCTGGCCCAGCGGGCGCAGGTGCCGATCGGCATGGCCCACCTGGCCACCGCCGCCGAGGTGCTGAAGACGTTCAAGTTCGAGGAGGACCGCGGCCCGACGATGATCGTCAAGGAGCCGATCGGCGTCTGCGGCTTCATCACCCCCTGGAACTGGCCGCTGAACCAGATCGTCTGCAAGGTGGCCCCGGCCATCGCCACCGGCTGCACCATGGTGCTGAAGCCGTCGGAAGTGGCTCCGTTCTCGGGCCAGATCTTCGCCGAGATCATGCATGCCGCGGGCGTGCCGGCCGGCGTGTTCAACCTGGTGCAGGGCGACGGCCCTACCGTGGGCGCGGCGATCTCCAGCCATCCCGAGATCGACATGGTGTCGTTCACCGGCTCGACCCGGGCCGGCATCGAGGTCGCCAAGGCGGCTGCCCCGACCGTGAAGCGCGTGGCGCAGGAACTGGGCGGCAAGAGCCCGAACATCGTCCTGGACGACGATGCGTTCGCCAAGGGCGTCGGCCGCGGCGTGGCCACCATGATGACCAACTCGGGCCAGTCCTGTAACGCGCCGACCCGCATGCTCGTCCCGAAGAAGCGCATGGACGAGGCGATCACCGTGGCCCGCGAAGCCGCCGAAAAGATCACGGTCGGCGACCCGAACGGCAACGCCCAGCTCGGCCCGGTGGTGAACAAGACCCAGTTCGACAAGATCCAGAAGCTGATCCAGGCCGGCATCGACGAGGGCGCGACCCTCGTGATCGGCGGAACGGGCCGTCCGGAAGGCCTCGACAAGGGCTACTATGTGAAGCCCACCGTCTTCGCGAACGTCACCAACGAGATGACCATCGCCAAGGAAGAGATCTTCGGCCCCGTGCTGTCGATCCTCGGCTACGACACGGTCGAGCAGGCCATCGATATCGGCAACGACACCGAGTACGGCCTGGCCGCCTATGTCCAGGCGGGCGACCTCGAGAAGGCCCGCAAGGTCGCCTCGAAGCTGCGCGCCGGCCAGGTGTCGATCAATGGCGGCGGCGGCGACATGATGGCCCCGTTCGGCGGCTACAAGATGAGCGGCAACGGGCGCGAGTGGGGCGACTACGCCTTCCACGAGTTCCTGGAAACCAAGGCCATGCTCGGCTACGCGCCCAAGGAAGCCGCCGAGTAATCCTGGACCGACGCAAGCGTACGAAGGGCCGTCCTCTGGGCGGCCCTTTTGCTTTTGGCCGGAGTCCCAGACGGGTCAGCGCTGCGGGAAGGGGCGGCTGACGAAGCGGGATCCCGCCTCGCCGAAGCGCCACGGGACCTCGACGGCCTTGGTGATGCCGATGCGGGGTCCGGCGACGACGCCCGCGCTGGGGCCGGGGCGGAGTTCGAACGGCGGGCGATCCAGCGGCAGGCCGTTGTGGTCGCGGGTGACGGCGAGGGCCTGACACAGCTTGCCCGGCCCGGAGCAGAGGGCGCGGGGATCGGCGAGGCCGCGGCGCTCGGACATCTCCAGCAGGCCGACGGTGGGTTCCAGGGCGCGGATCAGCACCGCGCCGCCGGGCGCCCCGCGCCAGCAGACGAAGTTCATGCACCAGTGGATGCCGTACGAGCGATAGACGTAGAGGTGGGCCGGCGGGCCGAACATCACCTCGTTGCGAGGGGTGGGGCCGGAATAGCTGTGCGAGGCGGGATCCTCGTGGTGATAGGCCTCGGTCTCGACGATGCGGCCGCCGACGCCGTGGAAGAGGACCTCCCAGCCGATCAGGTCGGCCGCCACATCGGCCGGGTGGCGCTCCCAGAAGCCTTGACGCTCGGCGTTCGAAAGTCCGGAATGTCCCGCAACGAAAGAACTCATCCTGGGAGGATGCGCCATGGCTTACGTGGAAGGCCAGACCGTTCACGACGCGGACAGCCACATCATGGAGCTGCCGGGGACGATCAACCGCTACCTCGATCCGAAGTTCCGGGGCGCCTTCGTCGAGAAGACCGGCCGGAAGGACGTGCTGCCCGAGTGGTTCGCCAAGGCGGCGGACAAGGCCAAGGACCCCGAGTTCAGGGCCGGCGCCGAGGCCAACATCCTGCTGCGCAAGAACTACGAGGCCCTGGGCGCCTTCGAGGCTAACGATCGGCCGGCGACGCTGGACTACCTGGGCTTCGCCAGCCAGCTGGTGTTCACGACGGCCTGCCTGTCGAACTTCGGCCTGGAGCAGATGGGCGAGGTGGAGCTCGCGCTGGAAGCCGCCCGCGCCCACAATCGCATGATGACCGAGTTCTGCGCGGTGGACCGGCGCCTGCTGGCCACCGGCTACGTGCCGCTGGTCGACCGGGCCCGTGCGCCGCAGATCGCGCGGGAGGCGCTGGAACTGGGCTGCAAGGCGCTGGTGATCCCGTCACGGCATCCGCCGGGCTTCTCGCCCAGCCATCGCGAGCTGGACCCGCTTTGGGCGGTGGCCCAGGAGGCGGGCGTGCCGATCCTGTTCCACGTCGGCGGCGAGGAGAAGATGGCGAAGGACTACCTGGAGAATGGGCTGCCCTTCGTTAAGGACTTCCACGGCGGCGACGAGAACTTCACCTCCCTGACCTTCATGGCGATCCCGCTGAGCGTCTGGCAGACGCTGTCGGCGCTGGTCATCGACGGAGTGTTCGACCGCTTCCCGCGGCTGAAGTTCGGCGCCATCGAACTGGGCGCGTCCTGGCTGCCCAGCCTGATGAAGTTCCTGGACTCGGGCTGCGCCGCGTTCGGGCGGGAAGAGCGGCTGCAGAACCTATCCGACACCCCCAGCGCCATCCTGCGCCGGCAGCTGCGGGTCACGCCTTACCCGCACGAGGACGTGGCCTGGATCATGGAGAATTCAGGTCGGGAGATGGTGCTGTTCTCGTCCGACTTCCCGCACGTCGAGGGCGGCCGCAATCCGCTGAAGCGGTTCAACGACAGCTTGGCGGGCGTGGACGCGGCGGCGAAGCGGGCCTTCTATCGGGACAACTTCATCGACCTGATGGGCAAGGGCCTGGACCCGTCGCTGCACGACCTGCCGTCGCTGGCCGCGGCCTGAGCCGGGCTCCCGCGGGCGGCGTCAGGCGCTGAGGCTGGCCCGCTCGTCGCCGGGCGGGGCGGCGGTCATGGCGCGCACGATGGCGCCGAGCAGGTCCTGGAGCTGGATCGGCTTGGCCGCGTGTTCGGTGAAACCCTGGTCGAGATAGCGCTGGCGGCCGCCCGAGGTGACGTCGGCGGTCAGGGCGATGACGGGAATGGCCTGGTTCGGGCCGGGCGCGCAGCGCAGCGATTCCAGCACGTCGACGCCGGTCAGGCCGGGCATCTGGATATCGGTGAGCACCAGGTCGAACCGTTCCTCTCCCAGCGCGCGTAGGGCCTCGGCGCCCGACGAGGCCTTGGAGACGTCGTGCCCCAGGCTCGAGAGCAACTGGTCCAGGACCAGCAGGTTCACGGCGTTGTCGTCGACGGTGAGGATCCGTAGGGCCTCGATGGCGAGGGACTGGGGCTCGTTGGTCTCGGCCGGCGCGACGGGCAGGGCGTCGTGCACCACGTCCAGCGGGATCTCGAAGTGGAAGACCGAGCCGACGCCCAGCTCGCTTTCGACCCAGACGCGACCGCCCATCAGCTCGACCAATTGCTTGACGATCGCCAGGCCCAGGCCGGTGCCGCCGAACCGCCGCGCCTCGGACTCGTCGGCCTGGGAGAAACGGTCGAAGAGTTGGGGCAGGTGGTGGGCCGAGATGCCCGCGCCGGTGTCGGAGACCGCTAGGTGGAGCTGGACGGTGTCGTCGTCCCAGGCGGCGGCCTCGGCGATCACCTGGACCGTGCCGGCGTCGGTGAACTTGAGCGCATTGCCGACGAGGTTGAACAGAACCTGGCGCAGGCGCAGGGCGTCGACGAAGACGGTGCGCGGCACATCCGGCGCGAGCCGCAGCTCGAGCGTCACGTCGCGCTCCTCAGCCCGAGGCGACCAGAAGCTGATCACCCGCCCGAGGAAGGCGTGCAGATCCTCGGCCGAGGGCACGATCTCGAGCTTGCCAGCATCGATCTTGGAGACGTCCAGGATGTCGTTGAGGATCGAGAGGAGGTACTCGCCGCTGTCGATCAGCACGTCGAGGCGCTCGACCTGGACCGGATCGGTCTCGTCGCGCTTCATGAGCTGGGCCATGCCGAGGACGCCGTTCATCGGCGTGCGGATCTCGTGGCTCATGGTGGCGAGGAAGTTGGACTTGGCGCGGTTGGCGGTGCGGGCGGCCTCGCGCGCCTCGTCGGCGGCGGCGCGCTCGGCGACGGCCTGGTCGTGCGCCGCGGCCAGTTCCTCGACCGTATTGGTGTTGGCGAGGAAGGCGGCGTGCCAGGTGCTGATCGCCCGGGTGGTGCTTCCCGAGATCGTGGCCAGCAGCACGAGAAGGACCAGGAAGCCGGTCATCAGGGCGGCGGCCACCTGCGGCTCGAAGCGCAGGAAGATCATCAGCATGGCCTGGACCAGCACGGGCCCGGAGAGCGACCAGAAGACGGTGCGCGACAGGGCGCCGGCGCCCATGGCGACGATCAGCAGGGTTCCGAGCTGGATGACGTAGAGCAGATGCTCGGGCATGCCGCCGTTCCACGCCATGGCGCAGGTGGGCGCGGTGTAGACGCAGACCCGCGTCACGCAGAGCGCCGCCAGCTTGCGGAAGCCCTTCGCCTCGTCGGCGTCGAAGCTGGCGAGCAGCCAGCGGCGGACCAGCGCCTGCTGGACGATATCCATCGCCGACGCGCTGACGAACAGGATCGCCGCGATCTGCGGATGGCCCAGCATCCAGGCGCCAGCGGCGGCGACCGCATTGAAGAGAAAGTGGATCCAAACCGGCAGGCGCAGACCGCCGACCGTGAGCTGATAGGCCGTGAGTCTGGCGTCGACGATCGCGCCCGCCGCCGTCGGCGTGCCGGATGCGTCCTTGGCCTTGAACATCACACCCTACCCCTTTCGCCGGACGGTAGAGCTGAAAAGTAAACCGTCCGAGAATCGGCGAACGTGATATTTCAACCAAAGATTGTGAAGATTGTCCTAGCCCGCGAGGGCTGCGGCCCGGGTGGCCGCAAGGTCGTCGGCGCCGTTCTCGGCGATGGAGTCGGCGAGGCCCGGGGCGAGGCTCAGGACCTGGCTGGCGTAGAGCCGCGCCAAGGCGCCCTTGCCGGCCAGCCAGGGATCGTCGGACCCGGCCGCGGCCAGCGCCTGGCGACCCAGGATCCAGCCGCCGGTCACGTCGCCGGCCAGTTTGAGGAACGGCGTGGCGGACGCCAGCGCGGCCGTGTTGTCGGCGGCCAGCAACCCGTCGGTCGCCCGCTCCAGGGCGGCGACCCCCGCGGCGAGGCGGCGACCCACGCCGGCCAGTTCAGGGACCTCGGTCAGGGCCTCGGCGGTCAGCGCGATCTCGCCGCAGAGCGCGCGCAGGGTCGCGCCGCCGTTCAGGCGCACCTTGCGGCCGACCAGGTCCATGGCCTGGATGCCGTTGGTGCCTTCGTAGATCGGGGCGATGCGCGCATCGCGGTAGTGCTGGGCCGCGCCGGTCTCCTCGATGAAGCCCATGCCGCCGTGCAGTTGCACGCCCAGGGACGCCACCTCGACGCCGATGTCGGTCGACCAGGCCTTGGCGATGGGGGTGAGCAGCTCCTGCCGCGCCCTGGCCGCGGCGCGTTCCTCCTCGCTGTCGGCGAGACGGGCCAGGTCGGACAGGACGCCGGTGGAGAGGCAGATGCCGCGGGCGGCCTCGATCTTGGCCTTCATCAGCATGAGGGACCGACGCACGTCGGGGTGGCCGTAGATCATGCCGTCGGCGTCGTCGAAGACGGGGCGGCCCTGCTTGCGCTCCTGGCTGAACGCCAGGGCCTGCTGGAAGGCGCGCTCGGCGATGGCGACGCCCTGGACGCCCACCTGCAGGCGGGCGGCGTTCATCATGACGAACATATGGGCTAGGCCTTGGCCCAGCTCGCCGACCAGTTCGGCCTCGGCGTCCTCGTAGATCATCACGCAGGTGGGCGAGCCGTGGATGCCCAGCTTGTGCTCGATGGAGGCGGGCCGGAAGCTGTTGCGCGGGCCCAGCGAGCCGTCGTCCTTCACCTGGAACTTGTTGGCCAGGAACAGGCTGATGCCCTTCACGCCGGGGGGCGCGTCGGGAGTGCGGGCGATGATCAGGTGGCAGATATTGTCCGCCGCGTCGTGGTCGCCCCAGGTGATGAAGATCTTCTGGCCTGAGAGGAGGTAGCCGCCCTTGCCGTCCGGCTTGGCGATGCTGGTCAGGGCGGCGAGATCCGAGCCGGCCTGCGGCTCGGTGAGGCACATGGCGCCGGTCCATTCGCCCGAGACCAGCTTGGGCAGGACCAGCTGCTTCTGGCGATCCGTGCCGTGCAGGGCGAGCGCTTCGATGGCGCCCTGGGTGAGCATGGGGCAGAGGCCGAACGCCATGTTGGCGGCGTGGACCATCTCGAAGACGGCCAGCTCCATGGCCTTCGAGAGGCCTTGGCCGCCGTGGGCGGGATCGGCGCTGAGGGAATTCCATCCTTGCTCGACGAAATGCCGGTAGGCGTCGGCGAAGCCCGGGGCGGCGGTGACGGCGCCGTTGGCGTACTTCGCACCCTCCTGGTCGCCCTTGCGGTTCAGGGGGGCGAGCTCGTTGTCCGCGAACGCCGCGGCGGCTTCCAGAACGGCCTGAACCGTATCGCCGTCCAGGTCCGGATAGGCGCGGGTCAGCAGCTCGGGATGACCGACGGTCTTGAGCGCGAACGCCAGGTCGCGGACGGGGGCGCGGAAGGTCATGCGGACGGCCTCTCGGAATAGCTGGGGCGCGTTCTAGAGCGCGACCCGCGGCCCGGCGAACATTTTTGTGCGGCGCATTCGAACCGATGGTCTCGGGGGCGGCATCAACGCCGTGAGCGGTCGCCGGTCCCACGGCCGCGCGATGGGGGTTATCATCGTGCCCTGGGATCGATGGAGCCATCGAATGCCGCGTCGCGTCCTGTTCGCCCTGATCGTCAGCCTGCTCGCCTCGGGGGCGGCGGCGGCCGACCCCACAAGCCGCGATCCCGCCAAGGTTCCGCCCGGCAGCTACGAGCTGGATCCGCGACACGCGAGCCTGCTGGTGAAGGTGCCGCACATGGGCGGGTTCTCGCGCTACACCATGCGTTTCCGGGCGCTGAACGGCGGCTTCACCTACGACCCCGCCAGCTACCAGGCGACGAAGGTGCAGATCACCGTCGACCCGAAGTCGATCGACACCGAAGACAACATCTTCAACAGGACGGTCGCCGGCTACTTCGAGCCGGAAAAATATCCGCTGATCACCTTCACCTCGACGGGCCTGACGACCGGCGAAGACGGCAAGGGGCAGCTCACCGGCGACCTGACGCTGCACGGCGTGACCAAGCCGGTTACGCTGGACGTGGAATTCAACGGCGTGGGGCCGGGCCTGCTGGGCGCCGGCACCCGGATGGGCTTTTCGGGGATGGGACGCATCAAGCGCTCCGAGTTCGGCGTTACCGGCGGAAGGCCCTTCGCGGGCGACGAGGTCGATCTCGCCTTCGAAGTGGAGTTCGTGAAGAAGTGAGTTCCGTAAAGCCGGCGCGCTATGCCGCCGTCGCCATCGTCCTCCACTGGACGATCGCGGCGCTGATCGTTCTGCAGGTGGTGCTGGCCGGACGCATGGAGGCCCGCACGCCCGAGGCGTTCGCGGTCACCCAACTGCACAAGTCGGTCGGCATCACCGTGCTGCTGCTCACCTTGGCGCGGCTGGCCTGGCGGATCGCGCGACCCCCGCCGCCCGAGCCGGTCGACCTGGCGCCGTGGGAGCGGCGGCTGTCCGCGGCGGTCCACTGGGCGTTCTACGCGGTCATGGTCCTGATGCCGCTGACCGGCTGGATCATGGTTTCGACCAGTCGGATCGCCCTGCCGACCCTGCTGTTCGGCGTGGTCCCCTGGCCGCACATTCCCGGCCTCGCGGACCTGGCCCCGGCCGCCAAGGCCGCGTGGAACGGAGCGGCGAAGGACGCCCACCACCTGATCATCAAGGGCGCCTATGGGCTGTTCGGCCTGCATGTAGCGGGCGCCCTCAAGCATCAATGGTTCGACCGGAACTCGCCGGTGCTGGCGCGGATGGCCCCGGGGGCGCGGCCGGGGCGACGGCTGGAGCCTTGGCTGCTGCTGATCGCGGCCAGCCTCGTGGGGGTCGTGGCTTTCGGGCGGCTCTACCAACCCCCTCGTCCGGCGATGAGCGCGCCGCCGCCCGTCGCGGCGCCGGCCGCGCCGGAGGCCGAACCCGCGTCCGTGGCCCCTCCCGCCGCGCCCGTGGCGGACGCCGGACCGGTGCGCTGGGCGGTCGGGAAGGGCTCCAGCGTCGGGTTCGAGACGGCCTGGAGCGGCCAGGCCATCCAGGGACGGTTCGAGCGCTGGGCGGCCGATATCGTGTTCAGCCCCGAGGCGCTGGACCGGTCGCGGGTCACGGTCGGGATCGATGTGGGTTCCGTCGACACGGGGGACGCCCAGCGCGACGCGACCCTGCCGGCCGGCGACTGGTTCGACGCGGCCGCGCATCCGAAGGCGGTGTTCACCGCCGAGCGGTTCACGCGGACGGGCGAGGGGCGCTTCGTCGCCCACGGGCGGCTTAGCCTGCGCGGGGTGAGCAAGCCGCTGGACCTGCCGTTCCGGCTCAAGATCGACGGCGACAGGGCCGAGGTCAGCGGTGTAACGAGCCTCGACCGGACGGCCTTCGGCGTTGGACAGGGCGAGTGGACGAGCACCGATCAGATCCCGGCGCGGGTGACCGTACGCGTCACCCTGAAGGCCAGGCGGACGTCGCCAGCGCCGCCCGCGCCCTGAGGGCCGGCGGCCTGGTGCTGATGCCGACCGAGACGGTCTATGGCCTCGCGGCGGACGCGGCGAACGCGCGCGCCGTGGCGGCGGTCTACGAGGCCAAGGGCCGGCCCAGCTTCAACCCGCTGATCGCCCATGTGGCGGACCTGGCGATGGCGCGCCGGATCGCCCGCTTCGACGCGCGGGCCGAGGCCCTGGCCGCGCGGTTCTGGCCGGGGCCGCTGACGCTGGTGCTGCCGGTGGCGGAGAGCGACGCGGTGTGCGACCTGGCCCGCGCGGGGCTGGACACCGTGGCGGTGCGGGCGCCCGGCCACCCGCTGGCGCACGCGCTGATCGAGGCTGTCGGCGGCCCGGTCGTGGCGCCCTCGGCCAACCGGTCCGGGCGGCCCAGCCCGACCACCTTCGCCGACGCGGTGGAGGAGACGGGCGGCGCGGCGGCGGCGGCCCTGGATGGCGGTCCGTGCGAGATCGGGCTGGAGTCGACGGTTGTGGCCCTGCTCGACGCGGCGCGGCTGCTGCGGCCGGGGTCGGTGACCCGGAGCGAGATCGAGGCGGTGATCGGGCCGCTGGCCGAGGCCGAGGACGACGCGAAGCGCTCGCCCGGGCGGCTGGCGCGCCACTATGCGCCCAACGCGCCCGTGAGGCTGGAGGTCACTGAGCCCGGTCCCGGCGAGGCGTGGTTGTCGTTCGGCGCCGACGCGCCCAGTGCCTGGAACCTCAGCCCGAGCGGCGACCTGCGTGAGGCGGCGGCCAATCTGTTCGCCTACCTCCGCGGGGCGGACCGGACGAACCCGGCGGGCATCGCCGTGGCGCCGATCCCCCACGAGGGCCTGGGCGAGGCGATCAACGACCGGCTGAAGCGCGCCGCGGGCTTTGTGGGCTAGGCCGCCGGGACTAGATTGAGCGCATGACCGCCCCCGTGCCCGCCGACGTGATCTCCCGCCTGAAGGCCGTGCTGGGACCGGGCGGCTTCAGCGAGGACGCGGAGCGGATCGCGCCGAAGCTGGTGGAGTGGCGCGACCGCTGGGTGGGCCAGACGCCGTTCCTGGCGCTGCCGAAGACCACGGCCGACGTCGCCGCCGTGGTCGGGATCTGCTTCGAGGCCGGGCAGCCCATCACCACGCAGGGCGGCAACACGGGGCTGGTCGGCGGCCAGATCCCGCAGGGCGAGATTCTGCTGTCGACCGAGCGCATGAAGGGGATCCGCGAGGTCGACGCGTTCGACGACGCCCTGACCGCCGAGGCGGGCGTGACCCTGGCCGAGGTGCATGCCGCCGCCGCCGAGGTGCGCCGGCGCTTCCCGCTGGGACTGGCCTCCGAGGGTTCGGCGACGGTGGGCGGCGTGGTCTCGACCAACGCCGGCGGCACCCAGGTGCTGCGGTACGGCATGGCGCGGAACCTGGTACTGGGTCTGGAGGCGGTGCTGCCGACCGGCGAGGTGTGGAATGGCCTGAAGCGCCTGCGCAAGGACAATACCGGCTACGACCTGAAGCAGCTGCTGATCGGGGCCGAGGGGACGCTGGGCGTGGTGACGGCGGCGGCGCTGAAACTGTATCCCGTGATGGCCTCGCGGGCCGTGGCGATGATCGGGCTTTCCAGCGCCGACGACGCCATCAAGCTGTTGGTGCGGGCCAAGGAAGAGACCGGCGGGGCGGTCGAGGCCTTCGAGCTGATGGGCCGGCTGGGAATCGATTTCGCCCTGCGCAACGTCGCCGGCACGCGCGATCCGCTGGACGCGCCGCACCCCTGGTACGTGCTGGCCGAGTTCTCGTCCGGCGAGCCGGGGTCGGCCGAGGCGGCGATGGAACGCTTCCTGACCGAGGGACTGGAGGGCGGCCTGATCCGCGACGCGGTGGTCGCCCAGACCGAGGCCCAGGCCAAGGCGCTGTGGGCGATCCGCGAGAACCAGTCGCCCGCGCAGAAGCCCGAAGGCGCGACTTGGAAGCACGACGTGTCCGTACCGGTGAGCCAGGTGGCGGCGTTCCTGGCCGAGGCCACGGCCGCCATGCAGGCCTTCGCGCCGGGCGCCCGCATCGCCGCCTTTGGCCACGTGGGCGACGGCAACATCCACTACGACGTGCTGCGGGCCGATGGCGGGTCGGACGCCGAGCATTCGGCGCGGCGCGACCAGGGTTCGCGGATCGTCCACGACATCGTGGCCAGGATGGGCGGCTCGATCAGCGCTGAGCATGGGTTGGGGGCGATGAAGACGGCCGAGGGCGCGCGCTACAAGAGCGAGGTGGAGCTGGCGGCCCAGCGCGCCATCCGCCAGGCGCTGGACCCCAAGCGCATCCTGAACCCCCGGGTCTTGTTCTAGTCCTTCGCGTCCAGGACCTGCCGCACCTTCAGCGCCACCTGCTCGATGGTGAAGGGCTTGGCGATGAAGGCGACGTCGGCGTCCAGCATGCCGTTGTGGACGATGGCGTTGCGCGTGTAGCCGGTGGTGTAGAGCACCCTCAGGCCCGGGCGCTCGGCGCGGGCCTTGTCGGCCAGCCGGCGGCCGTCCAGGTCGGGCATGATTACGTCGGTGAACAGCAGGTCGACGCGCGGCTGGAGCGTCAGCACGGTCATGGCCTGGGCCGCGTCAGCCGCCTGGACGACGGTGTAGCCGAGCTCGCGCAGGGCATCGACGCTGAAGTGCCGCACGCGCTCGTCGTCCTCGACCACCAGGATGATCTCGTCGGCGGTCCCGTGCGGCAGTTCGCCGACCGGGCGGGCGTGGGCGTCGCCGGCGTCCACCTCGCCGGTGTTGCGCGGCAGGTAGATCTTGATGGTCGTGCCGACGCCGGGCTCGGAATAGATCTTCACGTGGCCGTGGCTCTGTTTGACGAAGCCATGCACCTGGCTGAGGCCCAGGCCGGTCCCGCGGCCGGCGCCCTTGGTCGTGTAGAACGGATCGAAGGCGCGCTCGACCACCTCGGGCGGCATTCCGGTGCCGGTGTCGGTGACCGAGATCATCACGTACTGGCCGGGCTCCACCTCGGCGTGGGTGGCGGCGTAGGCGTCGTCGAGGTGGGCGTTCGAGGTCTCGATGGTCAGGCGGCCGCCGTCCGGCATGGCGTCGCGGGCGTTGACGCAGAGGTTGACGATGGCGTTCTCGAGCTGGGCCGGGTCGGCGAAGGTGCGCCACAGACCGCCGGCCAGCACCGTCTCGACGCGCAGGTTCTCGCCGATGGTGCGGCGAAGCAGCTCGGACATCCCGCCCACCAGCTTGTTGACGTCGAGCACCCGGGGCTCTAGCGGCTGCTGCCGCGAGAAGGCCAGCAGACGGGCGGTGAGCTGCGCGGCCCGCGTGGCTCCCTCCAGCGCGCTGTCGATGCAGGCCTCGGCCCTGGCGAGATCCTTGTGGAGCCGTCGCTTCGCCAGGTCGAGCGAGCCGATGACGATGGCCAGCATGTTGTTGAAGTCGTGGGCGATGCCGCCGGTGAGCTGGCCGATCGCCTGCATCTTCTGATACTGGCGCACCTGGCTCTCGGCGGCCTCGCGGCTCGCGGCCTCGGCTTCCAGCCTGACGTTGGCGACCCGAAGCGACTCGGCGGCGCCGACCGCCTCCCGCAACCTGCGCCGAGCATCGACAATCACGAACGCGCCCAAGGCCATCATGCCGAGCGTGCTGAGGACGAAGCCGATCCGCACCAGCAGGGTCTGGCGCGCCGCGTCGGCGATGCGGATCGCCAGGAGCCGCTCCTCCTCGGCCTTCATCGCGAGGACGGCGTCGCGGGCGGCGTCCATGTGCCGCCGGCCGGCTTCGAGGCGGGCGGGCGGCACCTCGAGCCCCGCTTGGGAGATCGCGAGGTTCTCGCGAAGCAGCTTGGCCCGCCGGTCGACGGCCTCGCGCAGGCGCGCGAGGTTCTTCACCTGCCGCGGATTGTCGGCGGTCACCTCGCGGAGCTGCTCCAACTCGGGATCCAGCCGCCGAACGGCCTCGTCATAGGGCGCGAGGAAGCCCGGTCGGCCGGCCAGAAGATAGCCGCGCTGGGCGGCTTCGGCCTCGAGCAGTTCGGCGTGCAGGCGGCTTAGCCGGTTCTCGATCTCGAGGGTGTGCCGGACCAGGCGCGTGGCGTCGGCTTGCTGTTCGCTGACCCACATCGAACCGAGCAGCAGGATCGCGAGCAGCACGAACCCGCCAAGCAGCGCACCGACGGCGCGGTCATTGCGAACAGACCCCATGACTCCTCATCGCCGAGGCCGGCCGGCCTGCGCAAGCTTCACCGTCGCGATATCCTTGGCGCCGGCGGAAAGTCGCGTCAAAGGGTGGGCGATGCTCATCGTCCTCTCCCCGGCCAAGGCGCTGAATTTCGACGCGCCGCCACAGTCCGCGCCCCTGACCCTTCCGCAGCTCGCCGAGCATACGGCCGAGCTCTGCAAGACGACGAAAAAGCTCCGCGTCGTCGACCTGAAGCGGATGATGGACCTGTCGGACAACCTCGCGAAGTTGAACCGCGAGCGGTTTCAGGCCTTCGACCCCGAGAGCGAGGAAGGCCTGCAGGCCGCCTTCGCCTTCAACGGTGACGTCTACCTGGGCCTGAAGGCGCGCGAGCTGGACAAGAAGGCGCTGGCCTGGGCGCAGGCGCATGTGCGGATCCTGTCGGGCCTCTATGGCGTGCTGCGGCCCTTGGACGCCATCCAGCCGTACCGGCTGGAGATGGGGGTGCGGATCAAGACCCGGCGCGGCCACAGCCTGTACGATTTCTGGGGGCCGCGGATCTCGGCAGCTCTGGACGAGGCGCTTGCCGGCCACAAGGACCGCACCGTCGTGAACTGCGCCAGCGGCGAATACTTCGGCGCCGTGGACCGCGCCGCCCTGAAGGCGCCGGTCGTCTCGTGCCGGTTCCTGGAGGAGAAGGACGGCGAGGCCAAGGTGATCTCGTTCTTCGCCAAGCGGGCGCGCGGCGCCCTGGCCCGCTATGCGATCGACAACCGGATCGACAAGGCCGCGGACCTCCGTGCGTTTGACGTCGACGGCTACCGCTTCCAGGCCGGATCGTCGTCCGACGAGGAACTGGTGTTCTCACGGCCGCAGCCGCCCCCCGCTACGCGGAGCAAGGCTCAGGCGTAGAGGCCGGCCGGGCCACGCCAGCCGCCGGAGACCGTGAAGCGCCAGGTGCGCTCGGCGCCGGGCAGGTCGTGCTCGTCCCAGGCGACCTCGGCGGTCCCCTGTAGCTGCAGCAGTTCGCCGGCCGCGAAGTCCACGAAGAGCAGCGCCGCGCGCGGGTCGAGCAGCAGGTTGCCCAGGGTGTTGAAGTAGCGGTTGCCGCGATAGTCCGGGATGGTCAGCACGTCGCCCGACACCTTCACGAACCCGGGCGGGCCGCCACGATGGGAAACGTCGACGCCGCCGTTCTCGACGCCGGCGCCGCTGCTGGTGGCCACGAAGAACGTGTCGGCGGCCGCGACCTGCTTTCGGGCCCGGGCGTCGAGGCCCTCGAGGGGCTCCGCCTCGATGACCACGCGGCGGTCGGCCATCACATGGCGCGGATGAATGTACTGCGGGCAGTTGCCGAAGCTCTGACGCACCTGGACGGTCATGCCGGCGTCGGCGGTCGCGGTGATCACCCCGTTCGCGCGGTTGCGGCGCCGGGTGTCGGGCTGGATGCCCAGGAGGCCGATAGGCGCCCCGGAGACCAGCCGCCGCCCGGCGGGATCGGCGCTGGACGCGGCGATGGTGAGCGTGGTCGCGTCGGGGCTGGCGATGAAGCCGGGCCGTCCGGTCAGCAGCGTGGCCATCGGGGCGCCCGCCTCGTCGACCGTCGCGGCGACCATGAAGGGCAGGGTGGCGAAGAAGTCCCGATGCTGGTCGGGCATGAAGGCCCGGATGCCGGCGCCGCCGGGGATGTGGTCGGCGCCGGACAGCCTCTGCGCGCGGAGCTCGCCGGCGTGCCAGGGCGAGGGGGCTATCGCGGTCATGCCGGGACCGCCGAGCGTGGCATCGGGGTGACGCCGGGCAGGGCCTCGAACCGGGCGATCCAGGCGCGCACCGCGGGATAGGGCGCGAGGTCGACGCCGCCCTCCGGCGCGCTGGCCACGTAGGGATAGCAGGCCACGTCGGCGAGGGTCGCGGCCGAGCCGGCCAACCAGTCCTGCCCCGCCAGCGTCGCCTCCATGAAGCCCAGTAGGCGGGCGGCCACCGCGTGAGCGTCGGCGAGATCGGTCTTGAGGCCGAACAGATGGACCGCGCGGGCGTTGGCGGGGCCGAAGCGGATCTCGCCCGCCGAGATCGAGAGCCAGCGCTGGACCTGCGCGGCCTCGACCGGCGTCTCGGGCAGCCAGCGGCCGGCGGGATCGTAGCGCTTGGCCAGGTAGACGAGGATCGCATTGGAGTCGGCCAGGACCACGTCCCCGTCCTCGAGCACCGGGATTTGTCCCAGCGGGTTGAGGCGAAGGAAGGCCTCGGTCGCGCGCTGGTCGCGACCGGCCTCGACGGCCGTGAAGGGCACGCCCAGCAGGTTGAGGAACAGGGCCACCTTGTGAACGTGGCCGGAGAGGGGGACGCCGTGGAGGCGGAGGGGCTTCGTCATGAGGGGAGGCTAAGCGTTGCAGGTCGCGCATAGAAGCGCGCAAGATAGCAAGTCAGAATTGCGTATGGTGCAATAGTGGACAGACTCGACGAGCTCGCGGTGTTCGTGGCGGTGCTGGAGAGCGGCAGCCTGGCCGGCGCGGCGCGGCGGCTGCGGCGTTCGGCTGCGGCGGTGACGCGCACCCTCGCGGCGCTCGAGGCGCGGGTCGGGGTGCGCCTGATCGAGCGGACCACGCGGAAGCTCGCCGTCACCGAGGCCGGTCGCCGCCTCGCCGAGGACGCCCGCGCCCTGCTCGCCGGCTACGAGACGGCGATGATGCGCGAGGCCGACGGGCCGCTGCGCGGGGCGATCCGGATCAGCGCGCCGCTGGTGTTCGGCCGCCGGCACGTGGCCCCCGTGCTGGCGGCCTTCCTCGACGCCCATCCGCAGGTCGCCGCCGAGCTGGTGCTGAACGACCGCAACCTCGACCTGGTAGACGCGGGCCTGGATGTGGCGGTGCGGATCGGGCCGCTCGCCGACTCCAGCCTGGTGGCCCGGCGCGTGGGCGATGTGCGCCGACGGGTGGCGGCGTCTCCGGACTACCTGGCGCGGCGAGGAACGCCGGAACGGCCGGGCGAGCTGGCCGACCATGAAATCATCTACTCCAGCACCCAGCCGGGCCCGACCGAATGGCGGTTCGAGGGGCCGCGCGGGCCGCTCACCGTACGGTTGCGGCCGCGCCTGATGATCAACGCCATCGAGCCGGTCGTGGAGGCCGCCGTGGCCGGCCGCGGCGTCACGCGGGTGTTCTCGTACCAGTTGGCCGACGAGCTGGCGGATGGGCGGCTGGTGCGGTTGCTGGCGCCCTACGAGCCCGCGCCGCTGCCGGTGCACCTCGTGACTGCCAGCGCGCGGCTGATGCCGCCTCGGGTGCGGGCCTTCCTGGATTTCGCGGCGGACGAACTTTCGCGGCTGGCGGTGATCCGGCCGGAGTGAGGCGCCGATTCCACGGTTCGCGGCGCGCGTTTCCACGCCGGGCGCCACGCCCGCTCACACGTCAATGCGGCAAACCGGGGACAAAGGAGGACCCCGAATGACCGCCATGACCCTCGGCCGCCGCTCGTATCTCAACGGCGTGCCCGTCCACGACGTCCGCGCCCTGATCGACACCGTCTCCCGGCGGCCGGCGCAGGGCCTGACCCGCTGGCGCGTGGCCAACAGCTGGAAGAGCCGGCTGCGCAGCCGCGGACAGGTGGACGTGTTCAGCGTGGGCGGCCGCACCCAGCGGCGTCCGTTCGAGATCGAGGTCGACCAGCCTTCCGAACTGGGCGGCACGGACAACTACGCCAATCCGCAGGAGTACCTGCTGGCCGCGTTGAACGCCTGCCTGACGTTCCGCTTCGCGACGCTGTGCGCGCTGGAAGGCCTGGAGATCCATAGGCTGGACGTGGTGAGCGAAGGCGACATCGATCTGCGCGGCCTGCTGGGCGTCGATCCGAAGGTGGCGCCGGGCTACGCCGGCCTGGAGACCACGGTGCGGGTGAAGGGATCGGCGCCTGCCGCGGCGTTCCAGCGGATCTTCGAGGCCATGCTGGCCACCTCGCCCACGCTGCACACCATCACCCAGCCGATCGCGGTCAGTCCGCGGCTGGTGGTGATGGCCTAGTCGCCGAGGAACAGCCGCAGTTCTTCGAAGAACCGCTGCGTGGCCGGCTCATCCTCGAGCAGCATGTGGTTCTGGCCGGGCAGGGCGACGAAGCGCGCGCCCGGGATCGCGGCGGCGAGCAGACGGCCGGCCTCGATGGGCACCATGGCGTCGCCGCGCGAGTGCAGCACGAGCGTCGGGACCGACACCTTCGGCAGCAGTTCGCGCACGTCGAGCTGTCCGGCGGCCTCGAAATAGCGGGCCGCGCATTCGGCCGAGGTGGTTCGGCGCTGCAGCTCGTTGAAGGCGTCGGCCAGGTCGCGCGTCGCGCCGGGAATGAACAGCGAGGCGAAGAGCTGTCGGAATGCCGGGTTCTCCTGCGCCCAGCCCGCCCGGATCAGCGTGGTCATCGCCTTGCGCTCTTCGATGCCGGTCGCGTCTCGGCGGCCGGCGGGGAAGGCGCCCAGGAGGACGAGATGGCTCACGCGCTCGGGGTGACGGACCGCATAGGTGATCGCGCTGGCCGCGCCCTGCGAATGGCCGAGGATCGGGAAGCGCTCGAAGCCCGAGGCCTCGATCACCGCCTCGAAGTCGGCGTACCAGGCCTCCTGCCCGACCTCGCCGACGTTCCAGTCCGACAGGCCGTTGCCGCGCGCGTCGTAGCGGAGCAGGCGGCGGCCGTCGGCGAGCCCGCGCAGGAAGTGGCCGAAGATCGGGCTCTCCCAGTCATACTCCAGATGGTTCATCCAGTTGGCGGTCTTGACCAGCGGCGGGCCCTCGCCCGCGAGGGCGTAGGCGATGCGCGTCCCGTCGGCGGTGCGGCAGAAGCGGATGTCCTGGCGCATCGCGGTGGCAGACGGAGGCGCCGGGACCGTGGGCGCAGCGGCGGCTGACAGACGGACCCGCTTCAGGAGCCGGGTTGGTCCGCCGATATCGGCCAGCGCCTTGGCCGCGGCCGCATGCTGCGCCTCAGCCTCCTGGCGGCGGCCCAGCGCGTTCAACCGTTCGATCAGCCTGGCCCAGGCGCTCTCCGCCAGGGGGTCGAGCCGCACCAGCTCGCGCGCGTAGGGCAGGGCCCGCTCGGGGTCGGCCGCATAGCGGTCGTCGAGGGTGTAGAGGATGTCGGCGTGCAGCCGGCGGGTCTCCTCGCGCATCGCGGCGATCCACGACTGCAGTTCCGGGCTCTGCGGCAGGTCGAGGTCGGCGAGAAACGGGCCACGGAACATGCCCGCCAGGCTCTCGAGGATCTGGGTGGCCGCCCCACCCACGCCGTCGCGCAGCGTGGCGCGGACCGCCAGGAGGTCGACCTGGGCGGGGTCGAGCCGCACCGCCACCTGATGACGATCGGCGGCGACCACGTGCGCATCCTCGCGGTCGAGGATCGATCGCAGCTTGGAGAGGCTCCAGCGCAGCGCGCCGCGCGGATCGTCGGGCGCGTCCCACAGCAGTTCGCACAGCCGCTCGCGCCGCTGCGGCTTGCCGGTCGCGGCCAGATAGGCAAGCAGCGCCCGGGTCTTGCGCGACGGCGGCAGCGTCACCGGCTCGCCGTCCTGGCAGACCTCCAACTCGCCCAGCAGGCGGATCGTGAGCATGACGCCGAATTCTCCCCGGCTTCAGCCTAGCGTCTCGAGTGACCTCGCGTCACCGTTTCCAACGCGGGCGCCGGGCGCCATGCTTCCCGCCAACGACAAGGGAGGACGTCCGATGACCCTGCACACCAAGCTCTGCGACCTCCTGGGCGTGAAGCATCCGATCATGCTGGCCGGGATGGGAGGCGTCTCCTACGCCGAGCTGGCCGCGGCGGTGACCAACGCCGGCGGCTATGGCGTGCTGGGCATGGCCGGGCGCGGGCCCGACTTCATCCGCGAGCAGATGCGTCAGGTGCGCAAGCTGACCGACGGGCCGTTCGGCGTGGACCTGCTGGCCGCCTCGCCCGAGAGCCTGACGGCTTCGGTGGACGTGATCATCGAGGAAGGCGCCTCCAGCTTCGTGGCCGGCCTGGGCGTGCCGATGCCGATCATGGAAAAGCTCAAGTCGGCCGGCGTGAAGGTCATGGTGGTCTGCGGGGCGGTGAAGCACGCTGTGAAGGCCGAGCAGGCCGGTTGCGACGCGGTGATCTGCCAGGGCGGCGAAGGCGGCGGGCACACGGGCCTGGTCGGCACCATGCCGCTGGTGGCCCAGGCGGTGGAGGCCGTGAAGATCCCGGTGGTGGCGGCTGGGGGGCTCTATGACGGCCGCGGCCTAGCGGCGGCGCTCAGCCTGGGCGCGGTCGGCGTCTGGATGGGTACGCGGTTCATCGCTTCGGCCGAGGCCCACGCCGGCCAGATGTATCGCGACGTGATCGTCGAGGCTTCGGACGAGGATACGGTTCGCACCCGCAGCTATTCGGGCAAGCCGATGCGCGTGAAGAAGAACCCCTACGTCGAGGACTGGGAGAAGCGCCCGGCCGATATCCAGCCCTTCCCGCAGCAGGCGATGCTATCGACCCGCGAGGGCGTCATGGGCGGCATCGGCGGCCAGATCGAAGGCCTGGACATCGACCGTTCGTGCTTCGCCATGGGCCAGTCGGCGGGTGGGGTCAGGGACGTTCTCCCGGCGGGCGAGATCGTCGCGCGGATCATGGCGGAAGCCGAGGCGGCGATCGACCGCGTGGCGGCGATCCGGCGGAACGCAGCCGTCCCGGCCTAAGCTGCCTCAGCCAGATAGGCCACGGGGTCGCGGATGAAGCCTCGGGCCTCGCCCAGGCAGCCTTGCCAGGCGGCCAGGTGGGTGGTGGCCGTTTCGCGGGTGTCTGAGGCGACGAGCAGGGCGGCGTAGATGGCGTGCGCCTTGCCCGCCTTGTCCTGATAGATCCGGCAGAAGACCGAGGTCTGGTTGAAGCCGTTGATCTGGGCCAGCGTCGGTGAGCCCCCGTCCAGCAAGCTGTCATAGAGCGCCGCCTGGCAGGCGCGGCCTTGCGCATTGCAGCCGGCGAACTGCAGCGAGAAGTTGGCCGCCGTCGAGGTGACGGTCACGAAGACCGAGTCCCCCTCCTTTCGGCTGGTCTGCACCTTCGCGCCGGCGCCGCTCAGGATGTCCATCAGCGACTGCGGGTTCCGCGCATCGTAGGCGGCGGCCTGGGCGGGCTTGGCAGGCGCGGCCTTGGCGGCCGGAGCCTTCGCGGGCGCGGTCTTGGGCGCGGGCGCGGCGGCCAGGCAGAGCAGGGCGGCGGGCAGCAGGAGGGCGATGCGGCTCATGTCCGACCGCTAACAGACCGCCGATCGCGGCGCGAGCATGTCCGTCCGGTTTCCGTGGCGGGCGCCGTCCCACCCCGATAAGCTCGACCGGCAGTCCTGGGGAGGGATGAGATGGGAATGATCGTCGCTGGGGTGTTCCTGGTGCTGGCGCTGGTGGTCGCCCTGGGCGCCATCAAGATCGTGCCGCAAGGCCGCGAGTACACCGTCGAGCAGTTCGGCCGCTACACGCGGACGCTGAAGCCGGGCATCACCTTCCTGATGCCGTTCGTCGAGGGCGTCGGCCGGCGGGTGAACATGATGGAGCAGGTGCTGGACGTGCCGCGCCAGGAGGTGATCACCAAGGACAACGTCATGGTCCAAGTCGACGCCATCGTCTTCATCCAGGTGATGGACGCCAGCCAGGCAGCCTACCGCGTCGACAATCTGAACTTCGCCATCCAGCAGCTGGCGATGACCAACCTGCGGACCGTCGTGGGCTCCATGGAGCTCGACGAGGTGCTGAGCCAGCGCGACCACATCAACACCCGGCTGCTGGACGTGATCGACCAGGCGACGAGCCCCTGGGGGGTGAAGCTGGCGCGGATCGAGATCAAGGACCTGACGCCGCCGCCGGACATCACCAACGCCATGGCGCGCCAGATGAAGGCCGAGCGGGAACGTCGCGCGGTGATCACCGAGGCCGACGGCGAGAAATCGGCGGCCATCGCCCGCGCCGAGGGCGCCAAGCAGTCCGCCATCCTGGAGGCCGAGGGACGCAAGGAGGCCGCCTTCCGCGACGCCGAGGCGCGCGAGCGGGCCGCCCAGGCCGAGGCCAAGGCTACGGAGCTGGTGTCGAGCGCCATCGCCGCCGGCGACGTCAACGCCATCAACTATTTCGTGGCCCAGAAGTACGTGGAGGCGTTCGCCGAGCTGGCGCGCAGCCCGCAGCAGAAGACCGTGATCGTGCCGGCGGAAATGGGCGCCCTGGTGGGCACGGTCGGCGGGATCGGCGAATTGGTGAAGGCCATCGGCGCCGACGGCCCGCCCGCGCCGCGTCCGCAGGCCCGTGGCCGGGGCGCCGTTCCCTCGGCGGGAGCCTGAGCCATGGATGTCGTCAGCCTCTATGCCGCGCAGCCGTTCTGGGTCTGGGCAGGCCTGGCCGCGGCCATCCTGGCGGCCGAGGTGGTGACGGGGTCGGGGTGGCTGCTGTGGGCCTCGGCCTCGGCGGCGGTCACAGCCGCCGTGGTGGGCCTGCTGGAGATCAGCGTGCCGACCACCCTGCTGATCTTCGCCCTGCTGACCATCGCCTCCACGCTGCTGGCGCGACGCTACCTGCCGCGCGAGGTCTCGGCGCCTTCGGCCGACATCAACGACAACGTGGCGCGCCTGGTCGGCCACAAGGGCTCGGCGGTGAAGCGCTTCTCGGGCGGGGCCGGTCGGGTGTTCATCGACGGCAAGGAATGGGCGGCCGAGCTGGCCGAAGGCGAGACCCTCGAAGCAGGCGCTCACATCGAGGTCGTGGCGGTGGACGGCGCGCGGCTCAAGGTTAGAAAGGCCGCGTAACGCGGCTCGTCGAGCCCCCTCCGACGCGCCTTATGGTCAAGCTAAGTGATTGGAAAAAGGCCATACTTCGGCCGCCATCGCCGGACAGCTTGACCCCAGGGACTACGCAGCGCTTATAGGCGCGCAAAATCACGCGCCTCAAGGTCGCGCCCAGGAATCAAGGCCAGGAGAGAAGTCAGGTGAAGATGCCCAAGTGGAGTGGGTTGGGAGCTATGGGGCTCGCGCTCGCGGTGGCGTGCGCGGCGCTCGGACCGGCGACGGCGATCTCGCAAGGCAAGAAGCCGGCGCCGATCTCCGACGCTGCTCGCAAGAAGGGTCAGGCCGACGCGCCGGCCGTGGTGCAGACCGCGGGCCTGAGCTGCCAGGTCTCGGACGCTCGCCTGATCGGCGAGGACAAGAAGAGCAAGACCTCGTACTACGAAGTCGCGTGCGGCACGGGCCAGATGGGCTACGTCCTGCAGAAGCCCGCCGAGGGCGCCGTCACCTCCTACAGCTGCGTCGAGGCGAACACGCCGCCGGCGCCCGGCCAACCGCCGTCGGCCCCCTGCCTGCTGCCGGGCAACTCCGACCCCAAGGCCGTGCTTCAGCCTCTGATCAAGGCCGCGGGCGCTGACTGCATTCCCGAGCAGGCGCGCGGCATCGGCCAGACCAAGACCAACACCTACATGGAAGTCGCCTGCCAGGGCGGCACCGGGTACATCCTGATGGCCAGCGCGCCGTTCGACAGCGCCAAGCCGATCCAGGCCCAGAACTGCCTGATGTATGACGACGCCGAAACCAACATCAAATGCACGTTCTCGGACAAGGCCACGCGCCTGACCGCGATCGACAAGTACATCGCCCAGGCGAACAACGGCTGCGTCGTGAAGGACCGCCGCTTCGTGGGCGTTTCGAAGGACAACTCGACCTTCTACGAAGCCTCGTGCCAGGACGGTAAGGGCTACATCTACAAGGTCGCCGCGGCGGGCACGCTGACCGAGGCCTACGATTGCGCGAAGGCCACCCAGATCCTGGGCGGCTGCACCCTGACCGATGCGCGTCAGGCCCAGAGCGAACAGGCCGGCCTGTACACCAAGCTGGTCACCAACGCCGGCGGCAAGTGCGACGTCGACAAGTACGCCCTGTTCCCGTCGAAGCCGGGTGAGGAAGTCGCCGAGCTGGTCTGCAAGGACGGCACCGGCGCCATCCTGATCTCGAAGGCGGGCACGAAGGGTCAGGCGCTGGACTGCGCGCGGGCTCCGGTGGCCGGCTACAAGTGTTCGCTGACCAAGCCGGAAGCGGCCTATTCGCTGCTCACCGCCGACCTCAAGAAGTTCAACTACAACTCGTGCGAGGTCTCGAACAGCCGGGTGGTCGGCAAGACCGAGAAGGGCACGACCTATGTGGAAGTGGCCTGCGCCGACAAGCTGAAGGGCTACATGATCGAGTACCAGAGCGCGCCCACCGTCACGGCCGTCCAGGCCATCGGCTGCGCGTTCGCCGGCAACTGCAAGCTGCCCGGCAACACCTAAGGCCCCGCCTCACGGCTGAGCTGCGAAGGCCCGCGGAGCGATCCGCGGGCCTTTTGCTTTCGGGGGTCTTGCCGGACGTCGCGGCAGGTCGCGAGGTTGCCGCCCTCAGTCCAGGAGGAAGCCCGCGATGCCGGCCTATGTGATCTTCATCAAGAACAAGACGACCGACCCGGAGGAGCTGAAGACCTACAGCCAGAAGGCCGGCGCCGCGCGGGGCGACCATAAGATCACGCCGCTCGCCTTCTACGGTCCGCTCGAAGTGCTGGAAGGCGACGACGCCGAGGGCGTGGTCCTGCTCTCGTTCCCCGACAAGGCCGCCGCGAAGGCCTGGTACGACAGTCCCGCGTACCAGGACGCCAAGCAGCACCGCCTGAAGGGCGCCGACTACCGGGTGATCCTGGCGGAAGGCCTGTAAGGGCGACGCCTCAGATCTTCGCTTCGATGAACATGGGCCCTCGCTGCGCCATGGCGCCGGCGAAGGCCTTCTCGAAGGCCTCGGCGGTGTCGCAGCTCACCGCTGGGAGACCGAGGCCCTTGGCGACGGCCACGAAGTCGATGTCCGGGCCCCCCAGTTCCAGGAGCTTGCGCGCCGAGGGCCCGGCCTTGCCCGCCCCGGTGCGCTCCATCTCGATGTTGAGGATGCGGTAGGTGTAGTTCGCGAAGACCACGACGGTGATGTCGAGGTTCTCGCGGGCCATCGTCCAGAGCGCCTGGATCGTATACATCGCCGCGCCGTCGCCGTTCAGGCTCAGCACTTTGCGGTCGTGGGCGGCCACCGCCGCGCCGATGGCGAGGGGCAGGCCGATTCCGATGGCGCCGCCCGTCAGCGCCAGCACGTCGTGCGGCCGGGCGGTGCCGGTGTTGGCCGCGACGCCGGCGCCGGAGGTCACCGCATCGTCGGCGATGATCGCGCCCTCGGGCATGTGCCGGGCGATGGAGGCCCCGACCGCATAGGCGGTGAGCTTGCCGGTGGGTGCGGCGTCGGGGATCGCCAGGGCCTGGCTGGGGCCGGACTTCGGCGCGCCCAGCGCGTCGGCCAGGGCGGCGAGGCCCGCGACCGCATCTTCGCCGCGCTCTGCCAGCGTCAACGTCGCGCAGCCTTCGGGCACGAGCACGCTGGGACGGTTGGGATAGGCGAAGAACGCCACCGGCGTGGTCGTGCCGGCGTAGACCATCACGTCGACGCCCTGCAGCTCGGCCAACGCCATCTCGCCGAAATACTGCATCTTCTTCGGCAGGAAGCCGCCCGCGCCGCGTGGCTGGCGCGAGACGAAGGTGTCGGAGAAGACGGTGACGCCCGCGGCCTGCAAGCGTGCGGCCTCCTTCAGGGCCTCGGCGCGGACCGCTTGGCCGCCCAGCAGGACGACGGGGTTCTTGGCGGCCTTGATCGCCTTCGTGGCGGCGTCTACGGCCGAGCCGGCGGGCGCGGGCCGCACCGGCTTCTGCGCGATGACCGGCTCGTTCTTCGCGGGCAGCCAGGCGGAATCGGCGGGCAGGATCAGGCTGACGGGGCCGCCGGGCGGGCCATAGCTCGCGGCCACGGCCTCGGCGGTGAGGTTGGCCACGGCGTCGGGGCTGTCGGCGGACTTCGCCCAGATCGAGTTGGGCTTCACCAGGGTGGCGATGTCGGAATTCAGCGGGGCGTCGTACTGGCGGTGGTAGGTGGCGTGGTCGCCGATCACGTTGACGATCGGTGTGAAGGCGCGCCGGGCGTTGTGCAGGTTGGCGACGCCGTTGCCGTAGCCGGGCCCCAGGTGCAGCAACGTGCAGGCGGGCTTGTCGGCGATGCGGCCGTACCCGTCGGCGGCGCCGGTGGCGACCCCCTCGAACTGGCAGAGCACCGGGCGCATGGCCGGCACGCCGTCGAGGGCGGCCACGAACTGCATCTCGGATGTGCCGGGGTTGGCGAAGCAGGCGGTGACCTCATTGGCCACCAGGGTCGAGATCAGGGCGTCTGCCCCGTTTTTTTCGGCGCCGTCGGTCATCAGAACACCATCACGTCGGAAGGGACAGGATCGGCGAAAAGCCGCTCGATGGCCTCGGCGCGGCGGGCGCGGGCGAGGCTCTGGGCGATGTAGCCCTTGTCGGTGATCTCGCCCGCGCTGGCGTCGGGCGGATCCGGCAGGACCAGGACGCGCGCGACGCGGCCGCCCGAGCCCCTGGCGCGGCTGTTGTGCGCCTCGACCCCGGCGCGCACCGCGGCCTCGACCTCGGCGCGCGGCCGGGTAGGGTTGGGATAGAGTAGCAGGCCGACCGCATCCTGGTTTTCGCCGCAGACCACGGCGTCGGTGACCGCGTCGCCGATGGCGCCGATCGCGCCGATACGCAGCTCGCCCACCATCACGAACGTGCCGGACGCGAGCTTGAAGTTCTCGGAGAGCCGGCCATCGAAGATCATGCCCGCTTGCGGATTGCCGGGCTCGACGAACCGGGCGGCGTCGCCCAGGCGATAGAAGCCCTCGTCGTCGAAGGCGGCCGCCGAGAGTTCGGGGCGGCCCAGGTAGCCCGGCGTGATCTGCGGCCCCTTCACCCGGAAGTCGAGCTTCCCCGCCTCGGGGACCAGACGCACCGAGGTTCCCGGCAAGGGCAGGCCGATCATCCCCATCAGAGCGTTGGGCCAATGGACGTTGCAGGCGGTCGGGCCGGTCTCGGTGGCGCCGTAGCCGCTGCCGAAGCTGATCCGCTCGCCGACGGTGCGGACCGCCACAGCCTGGATGCGGTCGGCGGTGGCTTGCCCGAGCGCCGCGCCGCCGTACTGCAGCAGGCGCACGCGGGAGAAGAACGCCCGCGCGAGGTCCTCGTCCTGCTCGAGCGCCTCGGCGAACAGCATCCAGGCGGCGGGCACCATGTTCTGGTAGGTCGGCGTGACCTCGCGCAGGTTCCGCACGGTTTCGCCGAACTTCGCGGCGGTGGGCTGGCCGGCGTCGATGTAGAGCGAGCCGCCGCGGTGGGCCGAGTAGTGCAGGATCGCATTGGCGCCGAGGCTGTGGCTCCACGGCGCGGAGTGCACCATCACCGGCGGGTCGGGGTCGTCGAAGCAGGCGGTGATCTGAGCCGAGTTCAGGCTCATGGTGCGGTGGGTGTTGATCACCGCCTTGGGCAGGCCGGTCGAACCGGAGGTCAGCAGGTACTTGGCGTGCTGCTCGGGCGTGGCGGTCGGCGCGGCCGAGCCGGCGCCGTAGAGGCTGTCCAAGGCGACGTCGCCCGGGCGCGGGTTCGCGGCCGCGATCACCGGCAGGCCGGCGAGGCAATCGGCGGCCAGGCCTTCGGCGAACAGCGCCGCGTCCTCGGTGTAGACCGCGGCGGGCTTCAAGACCTCGCAAGCATGGGTGAGGCGCGCGACGTTGGCGCCCGGCAGGCCGTACTGCGGCGAGACCGGCGCCACAGGCATGCCCTGACCCATGGCGGCGTAGGCGACCAGTGCGTGGTCGACGGTGTTGCGGCTGAGGATCAGCAGCGGGCGCTCGCCGACCACCCCGAGGCCCCGGAGGCCGGCGGCCAGGGCGGCGATCCGCTGCCAGGCCTCGGCGAAGGTCACGGCGCGCCAACCGTCGCCCGACCTCTCCGCCAGCCAGATCCGGTCGGGCGCGGTGACGGCCCAGTGTCCCAGCGACGCGGTGACGGTCTGGAACGCGGTGGAATAGGGCGTGGGGTTGGTCAGCACCATCTCGCCGCCCGGCCGCTCGTCGACCGTCAGGCGTCGCGGCGCGTAGCGGGGATCGCGGAACGGTGCGGTCGCGATTTTGAGCTCGGCGTCCATGCGGCGAGGGTTACGGGGCGGCGCGCGGAAAGGGAAGAGCGAGTTGCGGCGCGCGCCGACGTCGAATGACCGTGCGTCAGGTCGAACACGTAGTATGGTTCCCGCAAAGGTCGTTTCAGAACCTGACGGGAGATGAAGTCATGCGCCGCGTGTTGATCCTCGCGCTCGGAACCGCCCTGGCCGCGACGGGCGTCGCGACAGCAGCCCCCGCCAAGGCCCCGGCCCCGGTGGTCGATCCCACGGTCCGCCAGCCCGGCTGGAAGGCGCCGACCACGGCCTGGGGCCACCCCGACTTCTCCGGCTACTGGAGCAACGCCACGCTCACGCCGCTGGTGCGCAACCCGAAGCTCAGCAGCGCGCCGACGCTGTCGCTGGCGGAAGCACGGGCGCTGGAGGGCGCCTTCGCCAAGGCGCTGGAGGAGGCCGACGCCCCGACCGATCCCAACAAGACCACGCAGTCCTACCAGGCGAATTCCGCCGAGGCGAAGCTGATCGCCATCAAGCCGGAGTTCGGGGCGGCCGGGGGCGACGTGGGCGGCTACAACGCCTTCTGGCTGGATCCGGGCGCGCACATCATGGCGGTGAACGGCGAGTTCCGGACCTCGATCATCACCACCCCAAACGGGATGCCGCCGCCGCGCAAGAGCGGCGCGGGCGGGGGTGGTTTCGGCCAGTATCGCGACAACTACGACAGCTACGAGACGCGCGCGCTGGGCGAGCGTTGCATCACGGGCTTCGGGCGCAACGCCACCGCGCCGATGCTGCCGAACGGCTTCTACAACAACAACTACCAGATCCTGCAGACGCCGGACGCCGTGGTGATCCAGGTCGAGATGATCCACGACACCCGGGTGATCCGGCTGAACGGCCAGCACCGGACGGACGGGCTGCGCCCCTGGATGGGCGATTCCATCGGCCATTTCGACGGCGAGACCCTGGTGGTGGAGACCACCAACTTCCCGCAGCGCGAAGCCTTCATGGGCTCCTGGAAGAACCTGAAGGTCACCGAGTGGTTCACCCGCGTGTCGCCGACCCGGATCAACTACCGCTTCCAGGTCGAAGACCCCGACACCTGGGACAAGGCGTGGGGCGGCGAGTACGATTTCTCGCCCCTGGAAGGCATCATCTACGAGTACGCCTGCCACGAGGGGAACTACGCGTTGCCGGCGATCCTGGCGGGTGCGCGCCAGCAGGAAAAGGAAGCCGCGGAGCCCAAGGGCAAGCCGGGCGCCGACTGATCCACGGCCCCCGGCGGCGGACCGCGCGGGGGCCGCGTTCTCTCCTCAGATCGAGACGATCCAGCCGCTGGCCAGGGTGGACTGCTGCACGCCCACCAGCAGCATCTGGTCGCCGTTGCCGAGGTCGATGCGCACGTCGCTGCCGACCTGGCTCACGGTGTAGGTGTTGCCGAGGACGAACACCCGGTCGCCCTCGGCGCTGCTGAAGTCGGTGACGCGGTCTAGGCCCGCGCCGGCGAAGGTGTGGAAGATGTCCGCGCCCGCGCCGCCCGAGACGGTGTCAGAGCCGCGATCGCCGGCGATGAAGTCGTTGCCCGCGCCGCCGAACAGCACGTCGTCGTCCTTACCCCCGCGCAGGATGTCGGCGCCGTCGCCGCCGGCGAGCGTGTCGTTGCCGGTATTGCCGTTCATGATGTCGAGGCCGCCGCCGCCGTCGATGGTGTCGGCGCCGCCGAACCCTTCGATGAGGTCGTTCAAGTTCGCGCCGGTCAGGACGTCGGCGCCACCGAGGAAGACCTGAAGGTTCGTGAAATCAGGCGTCCCGCCCGCGAACGGCAGCGAGAAGTCGCTCACGGAGAGCAGGGTCTGGCTGTTGAGGTCGACGCGCATGCTGGTGAAAGCGCCGCCCGTCGGGAAGCCGGCGGTCAGGGTGAAGTTGCCACCCAGCACCACGTCCAGCGTGCCGTTGATGATGCCCGACACCGGGATCCGCACCGCCAGGGTGGTGGCGTTCGAGCTGACGATCTGCGCCTGGCCGACGGTCAGCGACACGAGGTCATTGTACGTCACGGTGCTGAGGCTTGGATTGTAGGATATCTTCGACACGGATCAGTCCCCCACTCGCCGGCCGCCACGCTGGCGCCGTGCTTGCCCTTTCAGTGCCGCGGGGGAATGTCCCGGACACCCCCCAATCGGGGGCTTCCGATCGCCTTAGATCTCGGCGAGCCGGCGCTGGAGGTAGAGCCGCTCGGCCGGGCCGGGCTGCAGGGCGACGGCGGCGTTCCAAGCGGCGCGGGCGGCGTCGTGGCGGCCGGCGCGGGCGCTCAGGTGGGCGAGCGCGGCTTGGTACGGGAGCCAGGCCTCGACGCCCGCGATCCTCGCCAGTTCCGCCAATCCGGCCTCGGGGCCGCGGGCCTCGCCCAGGGCCACGGCGCGGTTCACCGCCACGGCGGGCCCGGGACGCAGGCCGGCGAGGACGTCGTAGAGGGCGGCGATGGTCGGCCAGTCCGTGTCGCCGGTCTCGGCCCGCGCGCAGTGCGCGCCATGGATGGCGGCGAGGATCTGCCGGGGGCCGCTGCGTCCGCGCGCGGCGGCGCGGTCGAGGAGCGCGGCGGCCTCGGCGATCAGGTCGCGACGCCAGAGAGTGGCGTCCTGCTCGGGCGGCGGGACCATGGCGCCCCGCTCGTCCAGGCGGGCGGGTCGGCGAGCCTCGGCGAAGCGGACGAGGGCGGCCAGACCCAGCACCTCGGGCTCGTCCGGCGCCAACTCGGCCAGCAGGCTGGAGAGGCGCAGCACCTCGGTGGCGAAGGGCGCCACGTCGCGGGCCGATAGGGCGGCGTCCTCGTAGGCCTGGGCGTAGGCGATCTCCAGGGTCGAGAGGACGGCTTCCAGGCGCTCGGGCCAGGCCTCGCGGGCCGGGACTTCGAAAGGCACGCCGGCGCCGGCGATCTTCCTTTTGGCCCGCGTGATGCGCTGGAGCATCGCCGGTTCGGCCACGAAGAAGGCGCGGGCCAGCCGTTCGGTAGACAGGCCACAGACGACCTTGAGGGTCAGGGCCGCGCGGCTGTCGGCCGCCAGTGCCGGATGGCAGCAGACGAAGATCAGCTTGAGGCGCTCGTCGGGGATGGGCTGATCGGCGGCCATCACAGCCTCCTCGGGCGTGGGCTCGGGTTCGGGCGGGTCGAGGATCGCGCGCTCGCGCACGGCGGCCCGGCGCCTGGCGTCGATGGCGCGCCGCAGCGCCGCGC